>JAUXAE010000034.1 GCA_030620035.1 Dehalococcoidales bacterium | reverse complement strand
GTGAGCCGGTGGTATCCCAGGGAGAAACAGGAATCTGGGTCCTGGTGAGCACCGGTCCCGAATCCAGCCCTGGGTCCATGAGCATAATGCTAACACCGGTAAAATCATCACCAGCCAGGATGGCCGCCGTCACCGGTGACGCCCCCCGATGCCTGGGCAAGAGTGAGGGATGCACATTAATGCAGCCGTATCTGGGAATGTCCAAAACAGATGGCGGCAGAATCTGGCCGTAGGCGGCCACCACTATCACCTCGGGATGAAGGCCGACCAGCTGAGCCACTACCTCTGCCTTCCTGAAACTGGCTGGCTGCACCACCGGCAAATTGGCCCTTAGCGCTGCCCTTTTCACCGCCGAAGAAACCGGTTTCAGGCCGCGGCCAGCTGCCCGGTCAGTCCGGGTATAGACGGCCACCACCTGATGCCTGTTAAGCACCAGCTCACAAAGAGTGGCCACGGCAAACTCAGGGGTGCCCATAAAAACAACTCGCATCTCTAGGCCTCCGGCCTAGATTGTAACATCAGGTAAAACTTCTAACAACTGCAAAAAAACAAGTCTTAGAGAGCTTGCAAGGGAATAGAGGGGTTAAAAATGACCGTCAATTAGCCCCAGAGGTCTTGCCAGTGAAGAGGACAGAAAGTATTCTTTGAGGGTCAGATGTGGACAAATGTCCACAAGAGAATATTTTATTAAACCTTTTTATATTATACTTGCCAGGTGAATATTGGATAAAAAAACAAGTCTTAGAGAGCTTGTAAGGGAAGGCAAGGGCCCCCGTCCGTCACCAACCAGCCTAAAAAACCTTGCTATTAAGGAATGCCGGCTGGTATTCTTTATAAGGTTCTGCCCCAATCCCCTCCTGCCCTTTAAAACAAGGTCAGCTACCATCCCAGCTATCTGGGAGAAAAAGGCTAAACCTGCCTAGCACTAAAGAAGGCTATCGCCGGCGCCAAGTGAACAGTTTTCTTAGGAGACGGTCATCACTGCCTCCGGGGCCGCCTCAATAGAGCAAAGGCCTTAAAAGCGGTAAATCGGCTTAGAGCGGGAGGATGGTCCATCAGTGATGAGGTCAGCGACAGAAATCTGGGAGGCTGCCTTAGGTGAACTTGAGCTCCAAGTCAACAAGCCCAACTTCCGCACCTGGCTGGCAAAAACGGTAGGCCTCAGCCGCCAAGAGAATAGGTTTGTTGTTGGTGTCCCCAACACCTTTGTTGCTGAATACCTAGATAAGAACCAGCGCTCCCTGATTGAAAAAACGCTCATCAGCCTCACCCACAGTGACCTTGAGGTCGATTTCCAGATAATGTCAGCTCACCAAGAGGCCTACCGGCCGGCACAGACTGACCTCCCCAGCCTCAACCCGAGATACACCTTTGATTCCTTCATCGTCGGCAGCTGCAACCGCTTGGCCCACGCCGCTGCCCTGAGCGCCGCCCAAAACCCGGGGCATAGCTACAACCCCCTGTTTATCTACGGCGTGGTTGGTCTAGGCAAGACACACATACTGCTGGCCATCGGTCATATGGCCCGAGCCAGCCATCTTAATGTGCTCTATGTCAGCGGTGAGCAGTTCACCAATGATTTTGTTTCTGCCCTCCGGGAAAAACAAACAGAGGCTTTCCGCAACAGATACCGCAGCGTTGACCTCCTTCTGATTGATGACATCCAGTTTATCGGCGGCAAGGTGCAAACCGAGGAGTGCTTTTTTCACACCTTTAATGAGCTACACCAAGCCAACCACCAGATTGTTATTACCAGTAACTGTCCACCAAAGACAATGCCGCTAATGGAAGACAGGCTTCGCTCCCGCTTTGAATGGGGACTAACCGTTGAAATCCAACCACCCGATTTAAAGACCCGCCTGGCCATCCTTGAGGCCAAGGCCGAGCAGGCCGGTGCCGAGGTGACACCAGCCGTCCTGGAATACATTGCCGGGCAGATTAAGAAAAGTATCAGGGAACTGGAGGGCAGCCTTAACCGGGTAGTTGCCTATGCCCGGCTGCTCCGGGTGGCTATCACCCCGGAACTGGCCCAACAGGCACTCAAGGATATCACCAGACCAGCGGCTCCGGGCGGCCCTACCGGCCCGGAACTACTGGTAGAGGCCATCGCCGAAAGCTTCCAGCTCAGCCCAGAGGACCTAATCGGCCGCCGCCGAGACAAAGAAACTGCCCTTGCCCGGCAGGTAGCTATGTATCTTATGAAGCAGCAGAACAACTACTCTCTGGCCGAAATCGGCCGCCAACTGGGTGGCCGGACTCCGGCCACCGTGGGGCATGCCTGTGGAAAAATAGCCCAAGATATAAAAAACTGCTCACACCTAAGACATAAGATAACCGATATCAAGGAGAGAGTATACCCTAAAGCAGAGGTTAACAACCTTTAATAACCCTCTGTTATTTGATAGACATATTTTATAACCTCGGCGGTGATTTTAGATAACCGACCTTCTCAATTCGATAACCCTTGAGAATTTTTAACAACCCCAGAAAGTACCCAATTAGAATTGGCACCACTTCTTTAAGGTTCTAGTCTCTCAGATTACCTACTTCTTTTCCAGTATATTAAGATTAATAATAAATAAGATATAATTAGAAATGGAAATGATTAAATGTTTGATAGAGTTGAGATAACTGTTAAGGCCGGAGATGGTGGCTACGGTGTGGTAAGCTTCCGGCGGGAGAAATTCATACCATTGGGCGGCCCTGATGGTGGTGATGGTGGCTACGGCGGTGATGTGGTACTGAAGGCAGATTCTGGTGTTGCCAGCCTGCTTAGGTTCCGGCAGAGGGGGGTCTATCGGGCCGGTGATGGCCAAGACGGCCGTGGCCGGAAAAAGCATGGCCGGAGCGGAGATGACCTGATATTGACCGTCCCGTTGGGGACGGTGGTAATAGATAAGGCGCTGATGGCTGATGAGGCGGTTATCGCCGACCTAGAACAGCCAGGCCAGGTGGTGGCGGCCAAGGGTGGTAGAGGGGGGTGGGGCAACACCCACTTTGTTTCCTCGACCAATCAGGCCCCCCGGATTGCCCAACAGGGGGAGGTTGGCCAAGAAAAGTCTATCATACTGGAACTTAAGCTCATCGCTGATGTTGGCGTTATTGGCTATCCCAATGTGGGTAAGTCCTCCCTGCTGGCGGCGGCCTCAGCGGCCAAGCCCAGAATAGCCAGCTATCCCTTTACCACTCTGGAGCCCGTTCTGGGTGTGGCCGAGGTCGGCCAGCGGAGCTTTGTCCTGGCTGAGGTTCCCGGCCTGATACAAGATGCCCACCTAGGGCGCGGATTGGGGCATGACTTTCTGCGCCACGTTGTGCGTACCCGGGTGCTTATCCACCTGATTGACGGCGGCTCGGCGTCTCCTGTGGAAGACATGGTCCGGGTAAATAGTGAGCTTAAGCTGTTTGATTCGGCGCTGGCCCAGAAACCGCAGTTGGTGGTGGTCAATAAGATTGATTTACCTGAGGTGCAGGCCCGACTGGCTGCTACCAGGGAGGCCTTCGGCCAGGTGGGAATTGGGCCGCTTTTTATTTCGGCGGCCACTGGCCAGGGCGTCGCCGAGCTTATGGTAAAGACTTCTGAGATGCTAGAGAGGGTTACTGCCCGGGAGAAGGCTGGTGTTAAGATTGCCCGAAAGGTCTTCCGGCCCAAGCCTAGAGAGAGAGCCGTCACTGTGCATCGAGAAGGGGGTATGTTCATCGTGGTGGCGCCTGAATTGGAACGTATTACGGCCGGAACGGACATAACCAGCCCGGAGGCGCGGCGTCAGCTCCAGGGGCAGCTGGCCCGGTGGGGGGTTGTTAGGGCCCTGAAGAAGGCCGGCGTTAAGCCGGGTGACAGGGTCCGCTGTGGTAGGTTAGAATGGGAGTGGTAGCCTAATGAAAATCGGGGTACTTGGCGGAACCTTTGACCCTATCCACACTGGCCATCTCGTTTTGGCCGAGGAGGTAAGGCTTCGGCTGGGGCTGGCTGAGGTTCTCTTTGTGCCCGCCGGCCGTCCCTGGCTAAAAAGCGGTACCCCCATCTCCCCGGCCGAGCACCGTGTCCGGATGGTACGCTTGGCTATTGCCGGTAGGCCCTACTTCAAGCTGTCTACTATGGAGGTTGACCGCCCGGGCCCTTCCTATACTGTTGATACCATGCTTAAGCTCAAGAGCCAGCTGGCCAGCGGCGAAGAACTCTATTTTATTCTGGGCTGGGACAATCTGGAAGAGCTGCCCCGCTGGCATGAGCCCAAGCGGCTGATTGAACTTTGCCGCCTGGTAGCCGTGCCCCGGGTTGGCTGCCCGGTTCCCGACCTTAAAACACTTGAGGCTGATGTCCCCGGACTATTCAAAAGGGTCATTATGCTGGATAAGCCCGAGATTGACATCAGCGCCTCGGTAATCAGGGAGCGGGTAGCCCGAGGTCTTTCCATTGAGCACCTTGTCCCCGAGGCGGTGGGGAAGTATATCAGAGAGCAGAAGCTGTATAAGGAGAGGCGGTGATTCCTTGCCTTAAATATCCAGGTTCTTGACACTCTTGGCGTGGGCCTGGATGAAGGCCTTGCGCGGCGGCACCTCGCCGCCCATCAGCAGATAGAAGATGCTGTCGGCCTTGGCGGCGTCTTCAACATTTACCGAGAGCAGGGTGCGGCTGGCCGGGTTCATGGTCGTCTGCCACAGCTGCTCGGCGCTCATCTCCCCCAGGCCCTTGTAGCGCTGGATGGCGATGTTCTTGCTCCCCTTTAGTTCAGCTAACAGCTCTTCCTTTTCCTGCTCGGTATAGACCCAACTCTCCTGTTTGGCCGTCTTTATCCGGTAGAGGGGCGGCTGGGCAATGAATAGGTGGCCTTGGCTTATAAGCTCGGGCATGTGCCGGAAGAAGAAGGTTAATAGCAGGGTTCTGATGTGGGCACCGTCAACATCGGCATCTGTCATCAGGATGACCCGGTGGTAGCGCAGTTTGGACAGGTCAATCTCTTCATCTATGCCGCTGCCCAGGGCGGTAATGATGGCCCGGATTTCTTCATGGGATAGCATCTTATCCGGGGCCGCCTTCTCCACATTGAGAATCTTGCCCCTAAGGGGCAGTATCGCCTGGAAGCGGCGGTTTCGTCCCTGCTTGGCCGAGCCGCCAGCCGAGGGCCCCTCCACCAGGTATAGTTCACACAGGGAGGGGTCCTTCTCCGAACAGTCAGCCAGCTTGCCCGGCAGTGTGCCGGTATCCAGGGAACTCTTTCTAATGATTAAATCACGGGCCTTTCGGGCAGCCTCTCGGCCCCGGGCGGCGGTGATGCACTTCTCAAGGATTCTCTTGGCATCATCGGGGTGCTCCTCAAGGTAGAGGGACAACCCCTCACTGACCACACTCTCAGCCAGGCTCTTGACCTCAATGTTACCCAGCTTGGACTTGGTCTGTCCCTCAAACTGGGGCTCGGCCAGCTTGACGCTGACAATGGCCGTCAGCCCCTCCCTGACATCCTCACCTACCAGGCTGAGGTCGCTTTCCTTTAGGAGGCTGTTTTTATGGGCGTAGTCGTTGAGCACCCGGGTCAGCGCCGAGCGGAAGCCGGTAAGGTGGCTGCCGCCTTCAGTGGTATTGACGCAGTTGGCGAAGCTGAAGGTGGCGTCGGCAAAACCATCATTGTACTGCAGGGCTACCTCAACAATGGTGCTGTCAACCGCCTTTGAGATGTAGATGGGCAGGCGGTGGCGGACGGCCCGGTTGCGGTTGAGGTGGCGGACAAAGCCGGTGATGCCCTTCTCAAAGTAGAAGGTCTTCTCCAGGTCCTTGGCCTCATCCCTGAAGTATATCTCCAGCCCCTTGTTGAGATAGGCCACCTCTCGAAGGCGCTCACTCAGGGTGTCAAAATCATAGTCTATCTTGGGGAATATCTGCCCATCGGCCAGGAAGCTAATGGTGGTGCCGCTGCCGCTGGCCGGGCCGACTTCGGCTACCTCCCCCTGGGGTATGCCCTGCCGGTATTCCTGTTGATAGAGTTTGCCGTTGCGCCGGACGGAAACCTTGAGCCAGCAGGCCAGGGCATTTACTACCGAGGCGCCGACACCGTGCAGACCGCCGGATACCTGGTATATCTTGCCGCCGAATTTGGCCCCGGCATGGAGGGTGGTCAGCACCGTTTCTAGGGCCGAGACCTTGGTCACCGGGTGAGTCTCTATCGGGATGCCCCGTCCGTTGTCGGCAACGGTGACGCTACTGTCTTCTTTAAGGGTGACGGTAATCTTATCACAGCAACCGGCCATGGCTTCATCAATGCTGTTGTAGACAATTTCATAGACCAGATGGTTAAGGCCGCGCTGGTCAGTATTGCCGATATACATGCCGGGACGGCGGCGTACCGCTTCCCGCCCGCCCAGGACCTGAATATCGGCGGCGGTGTACTCGTTATTTAATGGCTTATTGCTTAGAGGCATATCCTTGGCCATGACCTATCTTTCAACTGCTTGGTCTGGGGGCAGAAGTGAAAAAAAGCTAGAACGCCTAGTTAGACAAGAAAAAAAGGAATCGTTTTCAGGGATAGGGCAACGGGCCGGCCCAAAAGGGGTAATTTCTCGTGTCGCTAGAATGCCCATTCAACTTTATATTATAGCATAAATTAGCTGTGAGGTAAAGCTGTGACAATTTTATTGAAGGTGACAAGTAAATGTTTATGGGCTTGATAAAGTCTATAACACATTCTCTAGAGGAAATTATGTGCTTTGGCTGGTCTTGTCTTTAACTTGAACCCTGATTCCCAGACGCTCCATGTCTTTCATTAGGCGGTTTGGCTCAACCAGGTGTCCCATCATCCAGAGGCCCGGCTTTTTGATGGAGCCGTCAAGATATTGAAGCAGGCAGGCAATGACCGGTATGGCCGTGAACAGATAGCCGTCTTGGTGATACAGGGACACTTCAATCTCTTTGGCTTTGCCGACTTTCTCACCGCTGGCTTCTACTTTGGTGACCACGCCATAGGGTGGCGACGAAAAGGTCTTCATGCCCCAAAACATGAGCTTGCCCACAGGCTTTACTGCTTTATTTGGCCACAGCTTTAGAGCAACCATAACAATAGGGAATATCAGCCAGTCGACAAACCAGTTGAAGCCGGCTATATAAAAGCCGGTTTCTTTTATTTGTGGAAATATTTCTGGTATAGAACGCATTTCTTCCAGTGTCATGGGCACACAGGAACGCCTGCCGAATTCGGCACCGAAGTCAACCTTCAGAGAGTCAAACATGCCGCCCATTTTGGGCTTTTGCCACTGTCCCCTTTTGAAGACGAAAGGCTGGTAGTCTTTGAACTCTTCGGTAAATTCATAAATGGTGGCATCTGATACAGATAATCCCCAATCAGCATCAATGACAGTGCTTACAACAGCCCGCTCTAAACGGTCAAAGTATTGGCCGGAGTAGCGCACCATTGCCGCTGGCAGCCCGGGGTGAAAACCGGCTTCAGTGATGAAGCAGCGGCCCGAGCCTTTGATTTTCGGTGCCATTGCCTGCAGTACCGGAACTTTCTTTTCTGAATACTGGATGTCCAGATAGTCAATGCCGGCGGCTATAGCTTCGGTAGCAACTTCTTTAACATATTTGGCTGTGCTGGAGGCCACCAAGACAAAATCTACTTTTTTGAACGCCTGCTTTAGGTCGCTGCTGTCTGAAGCGTCAACCTTAAGGCCGCTCACCCGGTTGCCCTTAAAAAGGCTGTTAAGGTGGGCGGCGGCCTGTACTGCCTTTTCTCGGCTCCGGCCGGCCAGAATCAGCTTGAGGTCTGTTTCTTGGAGCAGCAACCTGGCAAGTAAAAAGCCAGTGTTGCCGTAGCCGCCCAGTATCAGGAAGGTTCTATTTTTCGTATGCGGCTCCATTATCAATTACAAAGACGGGCTTGAAGTTCTTCTGCCAGGCTTTTAACGGCCAATATTTTTTGCTCGGAACTGGCCATGTCCCGCAGGACTACCGTGCCCGTATTTACTTCCTGCTCACCGATAATCACCGCGTAGCGGGATTTAAGGCTATTGGCCTGTCTTAGCTGGGCTTTAAGGCTCTTTGAGCCCACGGCCTGTATTACCCCGATGCCATCCTGTCTTAGGCCGGCGGCCAGCCTGGCGGCCTCATCCCGGGCCTCATCACCGATATAGGCAATAAATACCCGTGGCCCAGCTAGCGGTGGTATGGCTATATCCTGTCTTTTAAGGTTGACCACAATCCGCTCCACGCCGGCGGCAAAGCCCACCGCTGGTGTCGGCGGGCCGCCCAACTCGGCAATCAGGTCATCATAGCGTCCGCCGCCGCCCAGGGTGCTCTGGGCACCTTCGGCCTCGGGCTGGATTTCAAAGACCGTCCTGGTGTAGTAGTCCAGGCCGCGCACCAGAAAGTGGTTGAGGACAAAGGGAAGTTCAAGCTGGGCCAGGTACCTCTTTAGCTGGCTGAAGTGCTCCTGGCAGGCCGGGCACAGGTATTCACTGCTTTTGGGGGCCGACGCCGCTATTTTCAGGCAGTTGGGCCTTTTGCAGTCAAGCAGGCGCAGCGGGTTTCTCACCAGCCGGCGGTCACAGTCCGGGCATAGGTTCTTGATGTGGCCGGTATAATAAGCCTTTAGGGCTATAAGGTACCCCGGCCGGCACTTCTTGCAGCCGATGCTGTTGAGCTGGAGGGAAAGCCGCTCAAGGCCCAGCGACCGGAAGAACCGCCAGGCCATATCTATAACCTCGGCGTCAAGGGCCGGGTCGCCGTCACCGATGGCTTCATAGCCAAACTGGTGGTGCTGGCGGTATCGGCCTGACTGGGGCCTTTCGTAGCGGAAGATAGGGGCCAGATAGTAGAGCCTGACCGGCTTGGGCCGGTTTTTAAGGCCGTGCTCCAGATAGGCGCGGCAAACCGGCGCCGTGCCCTCGGGCCTAAGGGTTATTTGGTTGCCGCCGCGGTCGCTAAAGGTGTACATCTCCTTGGATACAATGTCGGTCTCCTCACCGATGCTGCGGCTGAATAACCGGGTATCCTCAAAGGCCGGGGTGTCAATGCGCTCATAGCCGTAGAGCCGGCAGATACTGACCGCTTCTTGCTCAATATAGCGCCAGTGGGCCTGCTCCTCAGGCAGGATATCGGCGGTGCCCCGCGGTGCCTGATATAATCTGGCTTTCTCTTGCTTCATTTTAGGCTAGGATACAAGATTAGGGCTGGCTTTGTAAAGGTGGAGCCAAATCTAAATTTATTCCGACTGCTTAGCAACCCATCCTCCTAACCCCCCTTCCCTTGTAAGGGAAGGGGGAATGCAGATGAGAGGGGGCGGAACCCCCTCTCAAAATCTCCCCCACTTTCAAGGAGGTTGGTCTAACGGGGTGTCTAAGAGGGGCCAAGCCCCTCTTTTAAATATCTCTCCCCCTCTCCTTCAAAGGAGAGGGGGACAAAGGGGGTGAGGTTGATAAACATTTTGCATTTTGCATTTTGCACGAGCCAACCTGATTGCGTTATACTTATGGTAATTAGTGTTAGCGGTAGGGGTGATGGATTTCAGCGGGCTTTCTGAGAAGGTTGGGGGCTATCTTCCGCCGGAAAAGGTAAAGGTGGTTCAGGAGGCCTATGACTTTGCCCTTAAGGCGCATGAGGGGCAGCTGCGTAAATCGGGCGAGCCCTTTGTTGAGCATCCCCTACAGGTGGCCCTTATCCTGGCCGAGCTCCAGCTGGATGCCAGTTCCCTGGCGGCGGCCCTGCTTCATGATGTCCCCGAGGACAGCGGCATATCCCTGGCCCAGATTGAGAAGGGATTCGGCAAGGAGATAGCCAAGCTGGTTGATGGCACTACCAAGCTGGGTAAGCTGGCGCTCAAGGTTCCTGGGGAGGTGGCCCGGCGGGGTGGCGCCGCCTCCCGGAAGCAGCAGGCCGAGAACCTGAGGAAGATGCTGGTGGCCATGGCCGAGGACCTGCGCGTCGTCTTTATCAAGCTGGCCGACCGGCTGCATAATATGCGCACCCTGGATGCCCTATCTTCCGAGAAAAGGCGGGGCATTGCCCGTGAGACGCTGGAGATATACGCCCCCCTGGCCCACCGCCTGGGCATCTGGGAGTTAGAGTGGCAGCTGGAGGACCTGGCCTTCCGCTATCTTGAGCCGCGCCGGTACCATCAGGTGGCCAGTCTGGTGGCCGCCCGGCGAACCCAGCGGGAGCGGTTT
>JAUXAE010000033.1 GCA_030620035.1 Dehalococcoidales bacterium | reverse complement strand
CAATTCCTCTTAGCGTCCTGTAGTCAAAATCTGGGCGTCTTGTCAGCCTGGCTGATGGTTTTGTATTGATTGCCTTAGTCACGCCTTGACCTGAAGTATCTCTCTTCACGTTCCGCCCGGTCTTTTAGAAACTTGGCGGCCTCTTGGCTTGGGGGTCTTCTTAACACCGAGATTAAGCAATCTTCTCAACAGTCTCATATCATTCTATACTTTATCATAAGCACTAGGGAATTCAGAAAATTATTTACACTAAAATAATTGATAATGACTAAATGATATAGCATTGAACAAGAATTTTAAAAAAGGAGATTAATATGGAGAATCAGCCAGTCAAACCAGGCGATCTTGATATCCCGGTTGCGTAACCAGAGCACCAAGGCCAGCATAGTGGCACCGAGAATAGCTAGCCCGATATCCCAAAGAAAAACTGTACTTGTCCACACGACTAATTACCTCCTCTTTATTTAATAGTTAGTGCTCCAGTTATGTAGGGGCTGCCATTTATCCGGATTGTCCCACCAGTCTGCACAGTCATCTGCGGTGAATCTGTTAAGGCCGAATGCACCATCCATGTTATAGAAGAATCCGTTTAGGAGCGGAGTGGTGGCGATAATTGCCTTTACAGTTTCATGAACTGATGCCTGGGCAAGCTTACTGAAGACACAGTTAGCAACGCAGACTGAGCATCCATGCATTGCCGATTCCATCCAATAGTTGCTGCAGGCAAAGTGGTTGAGGGGCCAGGCTTTGTGTCCAGGATTGTTGAACAGCTCCGGTTTAAGATGGTCAGGGTTCCCTTCTGTCGCCGTGGCTGGCGTTCCGCCACTAAGTCCCACAACCCCGCTTTGCTTGTCGCCGAGCCAACAAGCTATATCGCCTGCTCATCACACACTTGCTCTATGTCCCGGAGAAATAAGGACTTGGCGAGTGCCGGTGGTCCTGCCAGTAACATGCACAGGCTTCTCGGTAAGAAGCGTAGCTATCAATAGTTCCTTGACAATTGATGCCTTGATTGTTAATATAATAATGAACATATGCCCATAACTACTTAGGAGGACTGCTGGTTATGCCGAGACCGATAAAGTGTCGCCAGGTTGCCTTTATACCGGAGGTGACCTATTTCAAACCGGCCGGCGTTCCACTGCGAAATCTGGAAGAGGTTAGCCTTTCACTGGAGGAGGCTGAGGCAATACGCCTAAGAGACCTGGAAAAGCTGGGGCAGGAGCAGTGTGCCCAGAAGATGAACATCTCTCGTTCTACCTTTCAAAGACTGCTGGCATCGGCTCGGCCCAAGGTGGCCGATGCCCTGCTCAACGGCAAGGCAATAAAGATTAAGGGGGGCAACTTCGAGCTGGTAGTACGTCGCTTCCGCTGTATTACCGGTCATGAATGGGAGGTGTCCTCCAGGGCAGCTGAGGCACTACAGTTCTGCCCAATATGCAGTACGTCACAAATTATGCCCCTCAGGCTCCGGGGCTGGGCAAGAGGGGATTGGTCGAAACAGCGCCAGCAGGGGGCGCCTAAATAGGGGTATATTGAGAGCCATAAGGAGGTAGCTATGCCTGTCTACGAGTATGAATGCAGGGGCTGTCATCACTGCTTTGAACTGCTCAGGAGTACTACGGCCAGGAGGGGTTACTAGATGAGAATAGCTGTTGTCTCCGATGATGGTACCACCGTCAGTCAGCACTTTGGTCGGGCACCGCTTTATATAGTGGTAACGGTTGAAGAGGGCGAGATTATAGGCAAGGAGGAGCGAGCTAAGACGGGGCATCATACCTTTGCCGCCCGCCACCACCCCAAGCTGGCTCCCGGGGAGAAGCACGGTTGCGGAAGTGGCTCACGGGTCAGGCATGAAAGTATGGCCGAGACCATTTCTGACTGCCGGGTTCGTATTGCCGGGGGTATGGGCTGGGGGGCCCGGGAGTCGTTAAAAGAGTATGGCATTGAAACTATAGTTACCGATGTAGAGAATATTGATGAGGCGGCAAGGCTCTACCTGGAGGGCAAGCTGGTTAACCAAACGGAACTCCTCCACTAGCCCTAAACCGGTGACTTTTTAGCGCTGACCAGTATAAAAATTGATAAAAAAGGAGCCTAGTTAGTGAAGGTTAAGAAACAGGTGGAGCAGGCCCTTAGCCAGGTGCTTGTCCCCGGTGTCGAGCGCAGTCTGGTCCAGCTAAACATGGTGCGGGAAATTGAAGTAACCGGCAAGGAGGTCAGGCTCAAGCTGGCGGCTACAGCTCTGAACTCGGAGGCCCAGGAATTGGTGAAGAGCAGGGCAAAGCAGGTTCTAAAGAGCCTGCCCGGGGTAGGTAAGTTAGCCTTAGAGTTCGTCCCGGCCAAACCTAAAGACCTAAACCAGATTGGCCGGGTAATTGCCGTAATGAGCGGCAAGGGTGGCGTGGGCAAATCCCTGGTAACCGGTCTTATCGCCGTTGCCCTGAGGCGCCAGGGCAAGCAGGTTGGCATTCTGGATGCCGACCTGACCGGCCCCAGCATCCCCAAGATGTTCGGCATTTCGGCCCGGCCCGGAGGCAGCGATACCGGCATCCTGCCGGTGCTATCAAATTCGGGAATTGAGCTAATATCCATCAATCTGCTACTAGCTAGTGAGGGCGATGCTGTCATCTGGCGCGGCCCACTCATTGGTAAGGCCATTACCCAGTTCTGGCAGGATGTCGTCTGGGGCAGGCTTGACTACCTTCTGGTTGACCTGCCCCCGGGGACGGCTGATGCCCCACTAACGGTAATGCAGTCACTACCCTTAAACGGTGTTATTATTGTCTTTACCCCTCAGGATTTAACAACCATGATAGTCAAAAAAGCAATCAACATGGCCCAGATAATGAGCAAGCCCGTCCTGGGCGTGGTAGAGAACATGAGCTACCTGTATGTGCCCGAGATTGATAAACGGATAGAGCTCTTTGGCCAGAGCAAGGCCCAGGAAATGTCAAAGGTGGCCCATGCTCCTGTCTTGGGACAGTTGCCCATTGACCCTGAGCTGGCCAGTCTGTGTGACAGAGGGATGATAGAAAGCTATCGTTCCGACGCCTTTACCACCCTTGCTGACAACTTTAGCCGGGCATCAGGCAAGTAGCTTTCCAGTGAAAAAAGACTAGTGTAAGTCCTTTTTGATTACATTACCTCTTTCTCACTGGCCTCAATAGCCTTCTGCATCTCGTCATTGAGCATTGGCGGCAGTCCCACAATATCCACCTTGAGAAAGCCTCGGACAATGGCCGCGGTGGCTTCATCCCGGGTGAGACCGCGGGCCATCAGGTACTCCACTTCTTCTTCAGCTATCCTGCCCACAGCCGCCTCGTGGGACAGCTCAACACCCTCCAGGGTGCCCTCCAGTTCGGGAACGGCATGGATGGTGCCCGCCCCCTTCATAATCAGCCCGCGGCATTCCAGATGGCCCTTAACATCGGGGGCATTGCCGCCGATATAGCCTCGGGCAATAATGTCGCCCCCGGTGGTAATGGCCCGTGAGACAATCTCGGTTTTGGCCCCCTTGGCGTTTAAGAAAACCCTGGAACCTATATCCATCTTTGAGCCGGGAGGGGCCACCAGGATGCTGTTAAACCTGACAGTGGCATTCTCACCGATACACCTGGCCACAGGATAGAGCTGGAGTGAGTGAACCGGCTTCATGATGACATAGTTGCTTAAGAACAGGCCGTCCTGCTCAATGATGGCTGCGGTGCGGGGGCGGACCCCGGTCTCTGGTGTCCAGCTGTGTATCATGGTAAAGGTAACCTTGGCCCCCTTCTTGATGTAGAACTCAGAAACCCCCAGGTGCAGACCGGCCGCCTTTTTGTGAGCCGTGGTACAGCCGGTAATAATATGGAGTTCAGAACCCTCCTCGGCAATGATAATGTTATGGACATCCTGGATTAGCCGGCTTTGGGCCAGGTAGAGGCAGGCCTGAACAGGATAGACGGTCTTACTGCCGGGTAGGGCCCTGATGAAATAGCCGTCGGCCTGATGAAGCTCAACATGGGCCGTGTATTTATCGGCATCCACGGCTACCGCCTGCCACCAGTAGTCCCTGAGCCAGTCGTATTTTTCCATAGCCTGACTGGTGGCCATCACCTCTATGCCCTCTTGTTTTGTTGAGCTGTGAATAGGGGTATTGTCCATCTGGATGAAGGTCCCCGTCCTCAGGCTCAGGTCATCCAGCATGACCCCGGTCTCCAGCATCCGCTCTTTGTCTTTGGGGCTAATTGCTGATGGGTCAGCCTGGTAGGGTCGTTCTTCAGCCGAACTGGTGAAGCTGGCTAGGTCTATATCCTCTCCGAGGGCGGCCGGTTTGTTCTGGGCCGCTTTAGCCCTGTCTCTGTATTTGGATAGTTCACTCTCCTTAGGCATGTAACACACTCCTGATAGCCCTTTTGCTTTACCGTCTCCAGGATTTCATGGGGGTCTCCCTCACAGATTATTCTGCCATCACACATAACATAGCCGGTGCGGGCATTAACATAGTCCAGGATATGGCCGGTGTGGGAGATGATGAGCCCACTGCGCGTCCGCCTGCGTATCGGGTGTATCTTCTCCAGTAGCTCATTTATCAGCTGGCCGATGAGGACAATATTCTCCAGGTCAACGCCGGACTCAGGCTCATCTAATAGGGCCAGGTCCGGGCTCTGGGCCAGCAGTTGCAGCAGTTCCGAGCGCTTTATCTCACCGCCGGAAAAGCCGTAGTTTATATCCCTGTCCAGAAAATCGGTCAGGTTAGCCTTATCAGCTAGCTGGCTAACAGCCTCCTCCCCCTGTCCCTCCCGGAAACAGGCAGTAACCATATCGCGTGTCTTGACACCACGAACTACCGGCGGCCGCTGGAAGGAGATGCCGATGCCCAGACGGGCCCTCTCATCCAGAGTCAGCTTGGTGATGTCCCGGCCGCCAAAGATAATGCTGCCCCTGGTGACCCGATAGTGGGGAAAGCCCATTATTGCCATCAGAAGCGTGGTCTTGCCGCCGCCATTGGGGCCGAACATAACATGTGTCTCGCCGGTTTTGATGCTCAGGTCAATACTGTGCAGGATTTCCTTGCCATCAACCTTGACGGTTAGTTGCCTGATCTCTAAAAGATTATCGCCGGCCATCTTGCCTCCTTTCCAGGGAATAACTGACTAGATTAGCCTATATTATCATAAAAATGCTGTTTGTGCCTACTAGTCAGCGGCTATTCTCGGTAAGGGCCCGGCAGAATAGCGGTTTATAATATTAAACGATAGCCTTGGCCTGTCAAGCCTCCGGCCATTGGACACCACTATGGACACGGGACATGTCATGTTTTATAATACGGCGCAATGCCATCAAGGGTGGCTGGAAGGGTGGTTTCCAAATCATCTAACGGATGAGAGGAGGTGACCAATGAGGATTGAGGTTCAGAGGTACACGGAGCGTTTCGGCTCGGTCAGGCTCAATGATGTCCAGAGGGTACTGGAACTGGATTCGGGTAGAGCCAACGAGATCGGCGCCACAGGTGATATTGCCGTAGTCAAGGTTGAGGAAGAGGTTACAAGGGATTATGAAGAGAAGATGGCCATCGCCATTATGGTTAAGGACGAGAAACTCAAGCTTTTTGAGGGTGTTGTCAGTGGGGTGCCCCATGGCTGTCTCCTAATCGTGGTCTCCAACAGTAAACGGAAGAGGGTTGACCGCTTCCGTATGGAGAAGGATGCCTTGAGGCAGTACTGCCACTTCACCCGGCGTTCGGCCCTGATAATTCACCAAAAAGACCCTCTTCTGGCCAAGGCTCTAGCTGAAGCCGGCTATAGCGAACTGCTTGATGATGGCCTGCTTCGGGACGGCAAGAGTGAGGGGATGATAGCCGCCATGTTGCTGGCCAAGCTGGCCAAGAAGGGCTATATCGGCTTTATTGATGCCGATAATTACTTCCCCGGTGCCGTCCTGGAGTATGTTAAATGTTACGCCGCTGGCTTTAGCCTGGCCACTTCCCCATATGCCATGGTCAGGATTTTGTGGCGCTACAAGCCCAAGGTCTCAGAAGGCATGTACTTCAGAAGGTACGGTCGGGTTTCCGAGGTCTGTAATAAGCATATGAACAATCTGGTGTCAACCAACACCGGTTTTGAGACCGATATCATCAAGACCAGTAACGCTGGTGAGCATGCCATGAGCCTGCGTCTGGCCGAGATACTCCCCTACGCCACCGGCTACGCCGTCGAGCCGCAGGAACTGCTGTCCATCTTTGAGGGCTTCGGCGGCGTTATGCCTATGGCCCAGTCAGCGGCGGCCAAGCACGGAGTGGAGATATTTCAGATTGAGACCCGGAACCCGCACCTCCATGAGGAGAAGGGGACCAAGCATCTGCATGAGGAGATGTTGCTACCCGGCCTAGCGGCCATCTACCACTCCCCGCTTTGTGTTGATACAGTCAGGGATAATATAGTCAGGGAACTGGTTTCGACCGGGGTTCTAAAGGATAATGAGGAGCCGGCCAAACCGCGGCTGTATGATGCCCCACGCAGTATAGACATGTCAAAGTTCCAGGAGGTTATGGCCGAGAAACTGGACTCCTACTCGGCCCTGGCCGCAGACTAATCCGGCCCATGGATGAGCGAGCTTTATATCACCGCCAAAGCTCCGTTAAGCCGCCCGTTGCCTCCAGGGTAATATTTACCGACCTGGACGGAAGCCTGCTTGACCATGACACCTATTCCTATGAAGTGGCCTTACCCCTGGTAAAGAGGCTGGATAGGGCTGATATACCCCTTGTTTTTTGTTCGTCAAAGACCCGGGCTGAGCAGGAGGTATACCGTCGAAAATTAAAGGTAGCCTCCCCGTTCATTGTGGAAAATGGCGGTGCCATCTTCATTGGCCAGGGCTATTTCCCCTTCCCTTTTGAGTGCCAAAGGGTGACTAAAGGCTATCAGGTTATTGAGCTGGCCAGGCCCTATTCTGAGATAAGGCGAATACTGGAGGAAATCAGGCTAAAGAACGGGCTGGATTTTCGTGGCTATGGCGATATGGCTGCCGCTGAAATAGCCCATCTCACCGGCCTGGATTTGGCTTCAGCCAGGCTGGCCCAAAAGCGGGAATACCAGGAGACGCTAAACCTTACCGGTTCGGAGGAGCAAATCCAGTTTGTCCTGACCAAGATTAAAGAGGCCGGGCTTAATGTCAGCCGCGGCGGCCGGTTCTACGGTGTTATGGCCGGCAGTGATAAGGGAAGGGCGGTCACCATTCTAACCGAGTTGTTCCGAAGAAAACTGGGCCCGATTGAGACCATAGGCATAGGTGATAGTCTCAATGATGTGCCCATGCTGGCCAAGGTGGATATACCGGTGCTGGTCAAGAAACCGGGCAACTACTGGGAGGAGATAGAGTTACCCAACCTCTATCGCATCGATAGCGTTGGCCCTCAGGGATGGGTGAAGGCCGTTGCCGAACTGACCGGAATATAGCTGCCTTTCTAATAGTGGTGTAAAATGAGCATAACTAATAATCGGCGGAAGTGGCTGAGACGGGCCGGGTTGATTGTCGGCCTGGTATGGGCCGGCTGGTGGACATTCTTTATTTTGACCTCGGTCTTCAGTGATGCCGCCGACTCGGTGCTGCCTGAGGCGATACGGGCCTCTGTTATATTGATAGTACTTGTTTTAATTCTCTGGGCCAGTCTGGCCATCGCCTGGAAGCGGCCCTTTATCGGCGGCATAGTGCTTATTTTTGAGGGCTTGTTTACGGCCGTTGTCTACCCTATCATGGCTTCGGGTAATATTGAGGCCGGGGTAACTGTTTTGATGCTGTTAACCTTGAGCCTGCCACCCCTGGCCGCCGGCGTTCTCTTTCTTCTCTCGTTGAGAGAGGGGCAGAGACACCCAAAAGAAGCCGCTGATTAGCTGGCGGCGCCCCTCCTCAGGGTGATAGCCGCCAGGATTGAGGTGACCGCGGCAAAGCCAATCAGCACTACCAGTTCAGAGCCAACATCAATAAGGTTTCTCCCGAGGAGCATAATGTCTCTGAGGCCGTCCACAGCATAGGTCAGGGGGAGTACTGCCGACAGCCACTGAAGGTAGTCAGGCATTTGCTCAACGGGCCAGATAACCCCGCAGAGGAAGACCTGCGGGATTATGATTAGGGGAATGAACTGGACCATCTGGAACTCATTGCGGGCAAAGGTTGAGATGAAGATGCCCAGATTAACGGCGCCAGTTATGACCACAATCTGGAAGATAAAAATCTGCCACAGGTCCCCGTAGTAGTTGACGCCCAGCACATAGATGGTAAACAGGACGATGATTAATGTCTGGGTCAGGGCGAAGATAAAGAAGCCGAATAGGTAGCCAACCACTATGTCCAGACGTGATAGCGGTGACGCCATCAGCCGCTCCATAGTGCCCTGAGAGCGTTCCCTTAGGAAGCTAATCCCGGTGAGCAGGAAGCTAAAAAACAGGGCCAGTGTCGCCAGCAGGGCCGGGGCGATAAAATCCAGGACGCCTTCTTCGGGGAAACTCAGGCCGATGAGACTCATCACCACCAGGGGCACGACCACAATCATGGCCACTGTTCTTCTGTCCCGTATCAGCTGGCGGACGATACGGCCGGCAATGGTAAAGGCGTGGCTAGGCATTTCCCTCATCGCGATGGATAAAGTAGAGGAAAGCATCCTCCAGGGTGGCCTCAGGCCTTCCGGTAGCCTGCCTCAATTCATCGGGAGAGCCTTGAGCAATGACCTTACCCTGGCGCATGAAGGCCAGGCGGTGGCAGTGGGCAGCGTCATCCATAGTGTGGCTTGAGATGATAAGGGTGGCCCCCTGTTGGGTCAGGGCGGTAAAGTAGTCCCAGAAGATAACCCTGAGCTCAGGGTCAAGGCCAACAGTAGGCTCATCAAGGAAGAGCAATGGCGGCTTATGGACTATGGCGCAGGCTAGACTTACCCTCTGCTTCATGCCTCCGCTCAAATTTAGCACCGGGTCTTTACGGCGGGGCCACAGGTCAACCAGCCTGATTACCTCCTCAATCTGTTGCTCTCGCCTGTGTTTATCCCTCATTCCGTAAATCCGGGCAAAGAAGTCCACATTGTGCCACACTGATAGTTCAGAGTACAGGGAATGGAGCTGGGGCATATAGCCGATTAGATGAGCTGTTTTTCGGGAGGGAGCCTTTCCCAGTATCTGGATGCTGCCCGTTCTTGGCCTTAACAGGCCAACCATAAGCCGTATCAGCGTTGTTTTGCCGGCGCCGTTGGGACCAAGCAGCCCGAAGCTTATACCCCCGGGCACCTCCAGTGATAGCTCGTCAACGGCCTTAATCCCGTTGTAGTTGAAGGATACCCTGTCTAGGGCCACCGCCGGGCCTGTAGATTCCCCTTTTGTCATATTGGTAAATATGTCGCTAGTTTTGCTAATCGGCTAACAGGATACAGGGCCTGGCTGGCCATAGTCAAGCAGGCTATCCCCAGACGGAGGGCAAATCATGGCCCGGTATGGTATAATGTCTGCCTATATTGCCTTGGTACTTAAGAATGAGAAAGAGACTGGCCGGCCTGATATCTAACGGGCTCAATCCCTTTGTGGTGGCTTTGGTAGTCATCTTATTGCTGACCTATGAATCAACAACCAACCTGGCCGATGCCTTCAAATGGTCACTGATTTTGACCGGCCTCTGCCTACTACCCGTCTATCTGGCCGCTGTTTGTTTCGTTAGGAGCGGTCAGCTCAGTGCCATCTTCAGCAATAGCCGCCGGCAGCGGACCAAGATATATCTCTTTGGCTGTGCTTGCGTGGCTATAGCCTTCATTGCTCTCTGGCTATTGGGGGCGCCGACAAGGCTACTGGCGTCACTGGTGGCAGGGCTTTCCGCCGGCCTCTTGTTTATGGCCATCAATCTATGGTGGAAGATAAGTGTTCATACTGCCTTCGTAACGGCGGCGGCGGTGTTACTGGTTATTCTGTACGGTTGGATGGCGTTGCTGGCCATAGTCAAGCAGGCTATCCCCAGACGGAGGGCAAATCATGGCCCGGTATGGTCTAATGTCTACCTATATTGCCTTGGTACTTAAGAATGAGAAAGAGACTGGCCGGTCTGATATCTAACGGGCTCAATCCCTTTGTGGTGACTTTGGTAGTCATCCTATTGCTGACCTATGAATCAACAACCAGCCTGGCCGATGCCTTTAAATGGTCGCTGATTTTGACCGGCCTCT
>JAUXAE010000017.1 GCA_030620035.1 Dehalococcoidales bacterium | reverse complement strand
TCAAAGAGCCCATCATCTATACCCTGGGCCAGCAGTTTGGGGTGACTACCAACATCTACCGGGCTAATATCACCGAGGATAGTGGCTGGGCGGTGCTGGAGCTGGAGGGGGAGGAAAAGCAGATTGATGAAGGCATCGCCTGGATGATGGCCCGGGGGGTAAGGATAGAAGAAGTAGCCGGCGAAATATAATAGGCTCTCAAACCGGGTTGACAACGCCCCTATTTAGGAGTAGACTTACCCCAAACTTACAGGTATCGGGGAGGTCTTGATTATGAAAAAACGCAATCCTTTACTGGTTCTCTTCTTATCACTAATTACACTTGGTATCTACGCCTTGGTGTGGTATGTATTGACCAAGAACGAGATGAATGCCAAAGGCGCCACCATACCAACTGCCTGGCTGATTATCATTCCTTTCGTAAACTTCTATTGGTTATGGAAGTTTTGCGAGGGTGTTGAGCTGGTTACCAAAAAAGGTATGTCTACTGCTGTGGCTTTTTTGTTGGTGTTTTTACTTAGTGTAATAGGCATGGCCATTATTCAATCTGAGCTGAACAAGGTAGCCGTGTAGTAGATTCCTGACCTAATCACAAGGCTTCCCTTCTTCTTTGCCATGTACTCAAGTGTTTTTAACATAAATTATGGATACAATCTATTGACAATGCATCTATCGGGGAGAAGATTCGCCGTCTGTGAGATAGATGTTTGCCCTATCCCTCTTTTGGCCTCAACTATTTAATCGGGTTGGTTCGGCCGCAGTGGGGGCACTTGATGCTGGACTCCTTGAACTTGGGCGGTATCTTTAACTTGGTGCCGCAGCGGCAGGTAATAGTCTTATAGTTGCTCAACCGCCACATCAGGTCTGAGGTTTCTCGGGCCCGCTGGGTCTTGTCCGGTTCCCCCTTTGTTATCTCTGGTTGGGCTGCCCGTAGTCCAATAGCACCAACGCCAGCGATGGCCGAAGCCGGAATAACACCGCCACCCCTCTTGTGGACCTGCCGGTAGGCCTTATCATAGTCAACAAAGGAGGCGCCGCCGGCCATTGAGCGCAGGATGCGTACCCTCTCCGAGATGGGCGGGTGGGTGCTGCTGAGGTTGCTGGCCGCCCGTCCCTTTTTGCGGAAGGGATTGATGATATACATTGGCGCCGTGGCCTGGTTGGCCGATTTTAGCTGGCCGGTTGAGGCCGCCAGCTTCTCCAGCGCTGAGGCCAGCCCCTCAGGGTATCTGGTGTACAGGGACGAGGAGGCATCGGCCAGATACTCCCTCTTCCGGGAGATGGCAAAGTAGATAAGCTGGGCCAGAATGGGTGCCAGTATCATCAGGGCGATGGCCACAACAAGAATTATTATCTGACCTCCGCCGCCTCCTGATGAGCTTCTTCTACCGCCCATGCCACCGAAGAACATTATTCTGGTGGCGTACCAAGCCAAGATAACGATACTGCCCAGAAGGATGCCGCACATGGTCATCAGCAGGACATCACGGTTCTTGACATGGGCTATTTCGTGGGCGATGACCCCCTGCAGCTCATCGCGGTTGAGCTTGGCCAGCAGCCCCGAGGTGATGGCCACCGAGGCTTTATCGGGGTCTCGGCCGGTGGCGAAGGCATTTAGGGCCGGGTCGTCGATGATATAGATATCGGGCATCCTCGGGAGCCCCGAGGCAATCTTCATCTCCTCAACTACATTAAAGAGGCGGGGATGGTCGTCACGCTTAATCTTTTTGGCCCGCGACAGGGCCAGCAGGATATTGTCCCCCCGGAAGAAGGCGACCAGATTGAGCACGGCCCATAATATTAGGGCGAGAACAAGGCCGCCCAGGCCGCTGTCAAAGAAGTATAGGCCCAGAAAATAGCCTACCAGGAGCAGAAGTACCCCCATCCCGGCCACCAGTATTAACGACCTAGTCTGGTTAGACCTGATCTGTTCCCACATAGCTTCGTGTCTCTTTGTATTTAGGCGAAACTGACCTTAGGCGCCTTTCTCTCCTCGGTTACGGTAACCTCAAAGAACTCCTCGGTCCTAAAACCGGTCATGCTGGCCACCATATTAGAGGGAAACATCTGGGTCTGGTTGTTAAGCCTGAGGACAGAATCGTTGTAGAACTGGCGGGAGAAGCTTATCTTGTTCTCGGTTGAAGCCAGTTCCTCCTGGAGGGCTAAGAAGTTCTGGTTGGCCTTGAGGTCGGGGTAGTTTTCCACTACCACCAGCAGTCGGGCCAGGGCGGAACTGAGCTCAGTCTCAGCCTTGGAGCGGGCGCCGACACTGCCCCCTGATAGCTGCTGGGCCAGGTTGCGGGCCTTGGTCACTTCCTCCATTGTCTCCCGCTCGTGAATCTTGTAGCCCTTGACCGTCTCCACCAGGTTGGGGATGAGGTCATAGCGCCTCTTTAGCTGGACATCAATCTGGGCCCAAGCGTTCTTCACCTGGTTGCGCCGCCGGACCAGGCCATTGTAGATAATAATAAATGCGATGATAAGAAGGGCGATAATGCCGCCAATAATCCCAAGTGCTAATATAAGACACCTCCCTTTTTAGTAGTTTTTACTTCCGGGCCTTGAATACCTCCCCCAGGAAAGCGGTCACCTTTTGCTCTGAACCTCCCCTGACAGTTGGTTTTTTAGACAGCTGGCTGATTAGCTGGTCAACCTCGCCGCCGTCAAACCAGAGCCCATCTCCCTGGGGGCAGGCATCAATGAGTACTTCTGGCTGCTTACCCAAGGTGGCCTTCTTCATTATCTGGCCGCAGATGGGGTATCTCCGCTTCTTCTCCGATGACTCGGCCTCCGGAGAGCCGAGGATGTTATCCAGGGAAAAGCCGGGCTCATTAAGTGTCATCGTTTCCAGCAGAAGCTCCAGCTCGCCGGCATCAAACCAGACCCCCTGGCATTTGGTGCAGTAGTCAAGCTCAATCCTGGAGTGCTCAACGACTATCATGTCACTCTTACAGGTAGGGCATATCATGGCACGTGAACCTATTTAAGCACTGTCAATAGTGTAGATGCAGGAGGGGGGCTATGTCAAGATAGTTTTATTGGGGCTTCGTTAGACCTGGCTTCTCCCCAAGGTAAAGGACATTATATCTTCTCTTGGTTAGATTCTCCAGGGTCAACAGCAGTGCCTCAGCATCATGGTTTAGTGGGGATACCAGTACTATTACAGCCGGGGGCAATACCTGCTTGGTCACTCGTGATAGGGCTGTTGTCGCCGGATGATTCCGGGCGGCGGCCCTTATCGCCTGGAGTTCAAACTCAAGCAGGCTTCGTAGCCGCTGTGCCGGCGGTAACGAGGACTTCTCCAGCCAGGCTATGTTCCGTCTCAGCCTGCCGAGGTCAGCTGATTGTAGAGAGCGCTCAGGGAATGCTACCTGAGTTATATCCTTGACTAGTAGCAGCGTCTGTTTCAGGATTCGGTCAGGGTTGGCGGCGGCAGTAGCCGAGATGACCTTCTCATGGTTAAAGATGGCCAGCGCCGCCGGTATCGTGTTGCCGGCTAGGGTCAGCGCCGTGGTTATCAGGTTAAAGGCCAGTTTATCTGCCTCCTCAGCATCAGGAACCGAAAGGTCGGCGGCTATGATGGCGGCCTGTCCCCCGGTCTCGACGAATTCCTTGACGGTTAGCTGGTTCAATTTTAGGGTGTGTTTCCAGTCAATGTCCTTGAGCCGGTCACCGGGCTGGTAGCTCCGGCTGCTAGAGTACTCTAGACCTCTTCTGGGCATGATAATGGCCTCAGGTGGCCGGCCGGTATCAGTGGCAGTCCCGCCCCTCGTCTCTTCCAGGTATCTCATCGCCAGCCACCGGGCGTATCTTGCCCTTGGGATTACCTCCAGTTCCAAGGGCTCAGCTAATTGATTTAGCTGGACAAAACCCCAGGGGTCAGTGGCTGATACCTTGAGCTGGGGACGTGACGGGCCCGATAGCGGTGGGGTAACGGTAACATTGAGCTCCTTTTTTGTCTGGCCTAGGCTAAATCTTGGTGGTTTGATTTTTAGCCAGGAATCAACCGGCCTAATCAGGTAGTGTAGTTTTACCGCCGCCCTATGATGAGCAAAAAATACAGGACCACTATGAGGCTGATAAGAAACAGCAGCGGGCTATTTGTGGCCAGTGATACCAGCAGCAGGGCCAGCAGGCAGAGGAAAAGGGTCACCGGGACTGAGGTGAAATGCCGGCCCATAGCGTCATTTAGCGGCGTTATTTTAAGGGCATTTTGCCTCAGAGTGTGGCCCAGAAGGCATATCACGGGCAGGGTGGCTATTACTGCTGCCAGCTGGGTTGGCACCAGCTCAGCGTTGATGACCGGCAGTATTATTGAAGGTAAGGGCACTGCATCCGATAGATAGTAGGCCAGGGACGGGGCCAGTAGCAGGGGCAGGAGGGCAATGGTCACCAGGGCCAAAACTATGCTGGGCCTGGGCGCCAGGGGGCGAAAGAGGCTAAAAAACATCACCAGGAGCAGCCCCAGAGCCACCGCCGAATAGGGCAGCCGGGAGGCCAGGCCGGCTACCAGCAGAACCAGCAGGGTGTATATCTGCAGTAAAATTATAGGTGCCGATTTATTCATGGCTCTATTCTGGGCTAGGCTGGAGTTGTCCCTTGAACACCTTGGGCACCGGGGTGGCGTTGGCCACTTCATTAACGATAGCCTCAGCGGTAACATTATCCATCTCGGCCTCGGTACTAATATGGAGGCGGTGGCCGAATACCGGGATGAGCAGTTTCTTGACATCATCCGGGATGACGAAATCCCTTCCCTGGATAAAGGCCAGTGCCCTGCCCCCCCGGAAAAGGGCGATGCTGCCCCTGGGGCTGGGGCCAACGAGCATATCCTGGTGCTGGCGCAGCCGGCCAGTGATGTCAATGATATATTGCCGGATGCCGTCGTCAACATGCACCGTTGTTACCTCCCGTTGCAGACGGACAATCTCCCCGGCCGTGGTCACCGGCGAGATATCGGGCTCTGAGATTTGGTCAATATCCTTAAGAATCTGGTCCTCCTCCTGACTTGAGGGGAAACCACTCCAGACCCGGAGCATAAAGCGGTCTGCCTGAACATCGCTTAAAGGGGAGGTGCCGACGCCACCGTAGGGTAATTGACTGGCCATGACCATAAACGGCTGCCCCAGGGGATGGCTCTTTCGCTCAATGGTAACCTGCCCCTCCTGCATGGCTTCAAGGAAGGCCGCCTGAGTACGGGGGCTGAGCCGGTTCAGTTCATCAATAAGCACCACATTGGCGAAGATGGGGCCGGGCACAAATGCGGTGCTGCCGTCGGGGTGATAGTGGTAGAAACCTGAAATATCGGCCGGCAGCATGTCCGGTGTCCCCTGGACCCTCTTGAATTCACCACCGATAGCTTTAGCAAAGGTACGGGCCAGGGTGGTTTTGGCGGTGCCGGGCAGTCCCTCAATAAGCAGGTGCCCCTGAGCCAGCAGAGCCACCAGCAGAAACTGCTTCATGTCTTCCTTGCCGACTATTACCTTGTTTACCTCACTAACTATGTTGTCCAGTATTTGGTGTTTCTTCAGTCCTGTGGTCATTGTCGCCTCCTTTTTGGATTAATTTGGCCGCCTTCTTCTGGTGCCACATCAGCATCGGAATCAGGAGCAGTGATGCTATCACCAGGCCTAACGTTCCCGCCGGTGTGGTAATAAAATCGTGGCCGCCGGCCAGCAGTTTCTTGGCCCGGTTTAGATTTGATGGTGGCAGGTGGGACTGGTCAATAAAAAGCCCGGCGGTGGTGATAGCGCCGATATTCTGGATGAAGGTTGAGTTGTCCTCAAGTGTCTCCATACTGTTGATAAACAGGCTGGGGTCAGCGATAAGTATTACCTGGCCCTGAGCTAGCCCGTGCCTTGAGATTACCGGCAGCGGCCCGGTGGTCTCGCCCTCGTCCCAGCCCTGATTGCCGTTTTCATCAAGGAAACTAAAAGATGATGACCGGGCCAGGACATCACCCTGGGCAACATCAACCAGGCAGGTGGCATGGTTAAGCACCAGGGCGGTGACACCATCGGTCAACGGGCTTGATGTCAGGCGGGAAACCCTGGGGAACCACTGGTTTTTATAGGAGGCTAGCGGGTCCAGCAGGGTATGCCCTGAGAAACGAGCCTCGAGCCCCAATAATTCCAGCACCTGGTTGCCGTAGCCGTAGTCGTCAGCCAGGATAAGGGTTCCGCCGCCGCTGACAAAGCTATCCAGCGCCGCCAGTTCGGCTTGGCTGAAGCTGAGGTAGGGGACTAGGATAAGCGTTGACCCCTGGGGTGACGGCGGCAGTTGAGACAGGGACTCAAGCGGCGACGCCGCCATAATTGAGCTGATGTCCTCAGTGCCGTTCCAGGACGGGTTCTCAGCCCAAAAGTCATCATTTGAGGGCAGGAACCACATCACCACCGCCAGTATTATAATCAGGGCCAGGGTTAGTATTAGCGTAAATCTAGGTAGTTCCACTCCTAAAGCTCCTCTTTGATAGCATTGGCCAGCCCCTCGGCCCTGGCGGCCGTATCCCGGTCTGGCTGGTGGCTGGAATACATGGCCACCTCAGCCAGGGTCGTTAGCTCATTAAAGGCCCCCAGAGCCGCCGCCAGAAACGGAGTGGCCGCTCCTAGAAACTCCCTCAGGGTAGTCTGGGGCGCCAGGCTGGTGCCGGCTGCCTTCTCAACGGCAGCAAGGGCCTGAAGATAGGCCAGGAGTATTCTGCCCCTGATGCCCTTAAGCTCATAGTGCCGTCTTGGCCGCGGCCTAGCCGGGGACGGCTGCTGAAATCCGGCCCTGGGGGAGGTGGCCCCTTTTGGCCCAGCGGGAGCCTTGGTTCGGCGGCGGTATGTCAGCAGCCCCGCTGAGAGGAAGGCGACCAACATAAGACCTATAAGGGCCGGGTTTATTATAATAATCTGTATTTCTAGCTCAAGCGGGGCATACCAGGGCTCTACCGGCTCAAGGGTTACCGTTAGTTGCTGGGGGCCAAATAGAAACAGGTCAAGGGGTGCCTCTAGGGTAGCGTTAAAGCTGCCCAGACTGGATGTTCTGGCCGTGGTTACCGAGTCGCCGAAGGTCAGCCTCAGCTCAGCATCCTCAAGAGAACCATCGCTGTGATAGACCCGGCCCCTGATATTAATTGATTCAGGCAGGATGATAAGTTGTGGTGTCTGGATATCTGCCTGGACGGGAATCATTGAGATATTGATATCCAGGCTCTTTGAGGTGCCCAGGTAGCGCCCCTGGGAGGTCACCTCCAGGGTAAGAGAATACCTTCCGCTGGTGAGCTCTGGTGAAGGGGTAAACTGGATAGTAAAATCGTCTCGGATTGTGTCCTCAGCAATCAGCCTGTTATCCAGGAACAGCCTGAGTGTGCGCTCTATAGTGCCGCCTGTTGAGCTGAGCTGGCCGCTGATGGTAACCGGCAGCCCGGGATGGATATCCTCTGGAACTGACACCTCAATTTGGCTGGAGTAGAATCTGGTGCTAATTACCACCGGCGGGCTGCTACTGGCCGTATAGGTGTTGTTATCACTCCCGGAAGGGGTATATAACGCCCTGAGTGTCGTCGTGGTGACATAGTTATAGGGTATGGTAAGGCTGGTGCTGAATGAGCCGTCGGGGTCGGTGGTGACCACAACTACCTCCTGGGCCGCCCTTCCAAGGCCCTTCTCCCCGACGATGCCGATTATCTCCTCAGTGGTAACCACCACCACCCGGCCGCCCAGGCCGCTTAAGCCCGCCGTCAGTTGGCCCGAGACGGTGATGTCATCACCAACAAACACCGATGCCGGGGTTACGCTGAGGCTAAGCTCGGTCGGTATTAGCACCGCTTCAGCCTGATTCGTATCCCGGACAAGGCCCTGCCGCAGTTGCTCAAGCCTGTCAACAAGCTGGTTGAGCCTCTCCGGAATCTGTGACAGGCGTTCATGGGCCGCTTCAAGTTCACTGCTGGCCAGTTCGGCCAGAACGCCCAGGCTGTCGCCGGAAACATCGATGGCCAGGCCAAACTCTTCCAGTATGAGACGGGTATCATCAACAAGCTGCCCGGCCCGGTCAAGTTTCTGTTCGGCGTCACCAATGTTGTTCTCAGCAAGCAAAGATGAGGCCTCATCAAGAAGTGACTCCAGGTTGGCGAGGGCGGTAAACAGCTGCTGGCCAAGGGCATTAAAGCGGTCAATAATAAAGCCTAACTCACCCGGGATGTTGGTCTCTTTTAGCTCATCAAGCAGGCTTTGCCCGTCCTGGTATTGGCCAATAGCGGCTAGGTCGAGGGCACTGCTGTAGAAGAGGAGCAGGGCTACCGGGTCGGCTAATTCTCGGGCTGTAGCCGGGTCTTGGTGAGGGCGGTAGGCCGGCTGGCCATAGCCGGGGGAGCAGGCGGCCGGTGTGGCCAGCAGGCATACTATGGCCAAGGCGGCCAACAATCTTTTCATAGTGACCTATCCCATACTGTATTCATTTCTATGCCCAAGAGGGCTAAATAGTCTATACCAGAACGCTGATGACCTTCTGGGCGACAATAAACAGAAAGCCCAAAAACAGCACAACACTGACCGAGCTCAGCCGGCTGCGGGCTTTGACGCTAAGGTGTGCGTATAGTTCGGTAACGGCCAGGGCCTCCAAAATATAGAGAATATAGTAGAACTCGAGTGAGCTCTGCCCTGAGGCCACCAGAATGACGGCGGTCACTAGCAGTAGGCTGGCCACGGTAAGGATATAGCTATTGTAGATCTTCACTCCAGCACCTTGAGCTCAACAAGGTATCTGCCGTGCCTCTTCCCTTCCTGGGTGATGGTAACCGGCCTATTCCAGGCTTCGGCGGCCACCGTGGCCACCACTGAGGCTAGAGGCCCGCCCAGGGACTTGCCGGCCCAGCTATTTTTATTGGTGATGTAGGGGCTGCCGATTTCTACGGTAACCCGATTTTTGTGGTTGAAGACCCTGGCGCCACCGGCCACCCCCAGTGTTCCCATAAGCAGGGAGGTTAGTGCTGATTCAAGCTCGGCCGAGTTGGCTCCTGGCCTTGAGTTCAGCATGTTGGCCGCTATCGTGCCGGTGGTCGTCACCAGCAGGCCGACATCTTCGGGGCCGTCTCCATATCTCACAATAAAGCGGCGGGGCAGGGTCTTTGTAATTAAGGGTGAACAGGATTTGGAGTTCAGGGGAATAAGTGCCTGCGGTCGGCCACTGGTCAGAGACGAGGGAAGATAGATGGCCTGCCCCCTAATCCCCAGCTCCTCCACGATGGCGGCTATATTGTCGATGCCGGTCTCCAGCAGAAGGCTGCTGAACTCAGGTGGTAGCCTGGGGATGGTCCTGCCCAGGACTAAGAGGATAAACGATAGGATAAGCATGGCCAGCCCCAGGGCGCTTAGCCAGTTGGTAAGAATAATAAAGTACGACAAGACGAGCAGCAGGCCACCGGGAATCAGCAGGCTGATGCCGGCCCAGCTATAGGGGTTGATATTTCGCCCCATTTCCCCTCCAAGTGGTCCTACTCGGTATTTTGGGCAAGACTATTGGCATAGTTTTGACAGGACTATTGACAAAAGTCCACAGATAAAGTATAATCTAACCTGTTATGTGGTGTCAAGTGTCATTATTGGAGGATGAACTATTGGACTATTGGCATATCACAGACTGACGGTACTGTTTAAACTGTGCCAGATGAAATAGGCCCTGCTATGTACTGTGGTGATTAAGATGAAACAGCTGCAACGGAAAATAAAGGAGGTGCGCCGTAAGATGGGCTGGGCGCAAGGGGATAATGCCATTTATAATATCAGCACCGGAATAGAAACCCCCGACCAGGAGATATTTGATACCTTAGCCAGGGTGTTCAGTTACTCTGGGGAACCCATATACGCTCCGGTGCGAACTGGTGAGATTCACCACATCTGCCTCGATGCTACAAAGGCATACAGAGAACTGGGCTGGCAGGCGCGTATTTTTCTCAAAGAGGGGTTGCTCCAGACAGCCGACTATTATCGGGCTCGTTTCGGCTAGACGAGCCTGGGGTACTGCGTGGAGCCTTGTTTTGGACTTTGGCTAATAATGTTAACCAATGGTACCCCTGGGGCGACTCGAACGCCCGCACACGGTTTAGGAAACCGTTGCTCTATCCTCTGAGCTACAGGGGCAGATATGGTGGAGATAGGGGGATTCGAACCCCCGACCTCTGCGATGCGAACGCAGCGCTCTCCCTATTGAGCTATATCCCCACCTCTGTCATAGAAATTATAACATATATGAGGTCTTTTATTAAGGCTAGCCTTTGAGGGCTATTTAGCAGCCTCTTTCTTCCCACCCGCCCACCCTAGAATTGTTTTTGGGGGCGTAGCCCCCAATCCCTCACTTTGAAGAAGCAGGTTCTAACGGGGTGTTTAAGAGGGGCGTTAGCCCCTCTTCTATTATTTCCCCCTCTCCCGGGGGCCTTTACACTCCCAGAACCCTGGCGGGGCATCGATGCCCCTCATTACCTTGTCTGTCCCTTCAATCCGGAAAGTGTCGGCCTCTAAATATTCCACCGTTAAGCCGACCTCTTTGCATTTGTCAGCGGAAAGGTGCCGATTATGAGATAGTGTCAGTGCGTGACCCCCCAATTCCTTGATAATGGTCTCGACCATCTGCGCACGGTCATCGTGGAACCTCAGCATCCCAGTTTGGAGCCAATCCTTCACCATATCCTCAGACCAACTGAAGCGAGGGTATTGATTGAAGAGTGGCGCAGGGAATATAATCAGGTCCGGCCACACAGCTCTTTGGGTTACCGGCCACCGGCACCTGAAGCTAAGATGCTCGAGACTCTAACTCTATAGGTGGTACCACTATGGGGGGTAGGTCATGGGCATGAATCATTCTTATTATCAATAATCGTAGCCAGTTGGATGTTCCTTACGCCACAGCCAGGCGCTCTTAATAATCTGCTCAAGTCGTGGGTACTCAAGCCGCCATCCCAGGTTCTTTTTAGCCAAGTCCGAACTGGCTACCAGTTTTGGTGGATCTCCAGGACGCCTGGGACAGAAATCTATAGGTATAGTGGCGCCTGTTACCTTTCTTGCTTCTTCAACCACCTCGAGCACCGAGTAACCGTCACCGCTACCGAAATTAAAGACCTTGGTGCTTGTATAGGCGTCGAGGTGGTTTAATGCAAGTATATGGGCTCTGGCAATGTCTAGAACATGGATGTAGTCCCTAATACAGGTCCCGTCCTCAGTATCATAGTCATCACCGAACACTGAAAGGTACTTACGTTGTCCCAATGCCACCTCGATAATAATAGGGATAAGATTCGTTTCGGGGCGACAATCAGAACCAAAGCGTTTGCTAGCCCCGGCAACATTGAAATAGCGGAGAGAAATGGATTTCAAGCCATGTATTTCACCATACCAACGCAGTATACGCTCGAATATAAGTTTGGATTCACCATAGACGTTGACAGGATCAAGGGGAGCGTCTTCAGTAATGGGTATCTCTTTCGGCTGGCCATAAACGGCGGCACTGGAAGAAAAGACCATGCTCATAACACCGTTTTTGACCATACAATCTAGGAGGTTAATGCCGCAAGCAACGTTGTTCCAGAAGAACTTCCCCGGTTCGATCATAGAGTTTTCCACCGACTTGTCGGCGGCGAGGTGCATGACTACATCTACGCCATATTTTTGCAGTGTATTATGCAGTATCTCCTGATCGCAAAGGTCTCCCTTGATAAAGACTGCTTCAGGGACAACGGCGGTCTGATGCCCTTGTGATAAGTTGTCCAGTACGACGACATGATTTCCGCTATTTACTAATTCCTCAGTTACGATACTGCCAATGTATCCGGCGCCACCGGTAACCAGCACAGTCATTTTATGACTCTCCGTGTCTTAAATATATGTGACCAGTTTATTCGTATGGAGGTTTATTCCAGTCGTACGACTCACCAGTTTCCGGGTCTACAATATTAGAATCATTCCAGGGTCGGCGCTCTTCATCGGGATCATCATGATCATAAAGTCTATTTACAAAGTAGACCAGAAGGGCAGGTTTACTACCTAAAACTTTAAATCCATGCCAGTAGTGGCCTGGTATACGTACGAGTCTAGACTTTTCCTCACTAATGCTGATGTCAAAGAGTTGCCCTCGGGTAGATGACCCTTCCTGGTCATCATAAGCGGCAATCCTGACCATACCCTTAATAACAAGGAAATAATCTACCTGGCCCCTTCTATGTCGATGCCAGGCTCTAATTACTCCTGGATGGCTGAAAGACAGATTCGCTTGAACGATGTCATCATCACCGAGAAACTCACTCCAGTCCATGCGTAATATCTCAACAAAGAACCCACGTTCATCCGGGTGTTTGTCTAAATCGTAGACCTTTATGCCTGGTAGGCTGGTTTTCATAGTATTACCCATCTGAGCTTAGATGTATTTCTTGGTCTTTATATAGTCGGCCAGGGCCTCTTGCCATGGTCTCATATCATCCATACCTAACAACCGGAGATGGTAGTTATCCAGTGCCGTATAATTAGCCCTTTTAGCTTTCTGTGGATACTGCTCTGATGATAGGGAAACGATTTCCTTCGCTTGACCGGTCTGCCTTAATATCTCCTCCGCAAAATCATACCATGAACAGGCACCCTTATTGGTAATGTGGAATATACCGTAGTATTCAGTCTTCATAAGCTGAGCTATCTTCTGCGCAAGGTCTTTAGTATAGGTAGGGGATATAATCTGGTCATTGACCACTTGCAACTGCTCGTTATGATAAGCAAGGTTGAGTATGGTCTCTACGAAATTTCCTCCTTTACCTTTACTGCCGGTGTGGCCGAATAGGGCTGATGACCTGACAATGAAATGTCGCCAACACAGGTGACGCACAAAATCTTCACCAGCCAGCTTGGTTTTACCGTAGATATTGGGTGGATCTGGTCTATCAAACTCAGTATAGGGTGTTGCAGGAGTATTTGGTTGACCTCCGAAGACGAAGTCGGTACTGATATGCACCAGCCTGCATTCAAGCTCTTGCGATACTGCTGCTACGTTCCGAGCACCTAGGGCATTAACAGTGAAGGCCTTATCCTGATTGGATTCGCAGTCGTCGACCCTGACGTAGGCGGCGGTATTAATAACAATATCTGGTCTATGTCTAGATAGGGCTTCCTTAACGGTGACAATGCTGGTGATATCAATATCTTGGTGCGTCAGCGGTATAACTACTTGATCACCAAGTAGCTGGCATAGGTCACTTCCCAACTGTCCGTTAGAACCGATGACTAGGACCTTCATCTTTGAGAGTACATCCTATCGTAATATTGTGCATATTCACCTTTCTTTATCCGCTGCCACCAATCCTTTTCGGATAAATACCAGTCAACGGTCTTTTTTAGACCTTCCGCAAAAGGTGTGACTGGCTGCCAGTTCAGTGCTTTATTGATTTTAATTGTATCCAGGGCATAACGGCGATCATGGCCCGGACGGTCTTTCACGAAATTAATCAGGGATCGCGGTTTTTTCATAATGTCTAGGATGTGATTGACAACTTCCAGGTTAGTGGTTTCACTACTGGTTCCTATATTGTAAATATGCCCTGGCTTACCCTTGGAAATAACTGTTTCTATGGCGCGGCAATGATCTGTAACGTAAATCCAGTCGCGTTTATTCAGGCCGTCACCGTAGATGGGTACCGGTTTGCCCTCAAGGGCATTGGTAATAATTAAAGGGATAAGTTTCTCGGGAAATTGGTAGGGGCCATAGTTATTGCAGCAGCGGGTAATAATTACCGGTGATCTGTAGGTGCGATGGTATGCC
>JAUXAE010000111.1 GCA_030620035.1 Dehalococcoidales bacterium | reverse complement strand
ATCAGGAAGAATGATACTGTGCTGGTTATCGCCGGCAGGGACAGAGGTAAGAAGGGCAAGGTGCGCTTTGCCTATCCCAGGGATGAAAGGCTGCTGGTGGAAGGTGTCAACATGATAAAAAAGCATGCCCGGGCCACCGGTCGGGCCAGGCAGGCCGGCATAATAGAGCGGGAGGCGCTGATTCATGTTTCCAAGGTTATGTTGCTGTGTGATAAGTGCAGTCGGCCTACCCGGATTGGCCGGCGCTTTCTAGAGGACGGCAAGAAGGTTCGCTACTGCAAATCCTGCGGTGAGGTGATCGATTAGTGTCCGGTTTAAGGGAGCGGTACCAGCGGGAGGTTGTCCCGGCCCTTAGGGAGCGTTACGGCTATAGGAATGTAATGCAGGTACCGCATCTGGAAAAGGTGATACTTAATATCGGCGTCGGTGAGGCCATCCAGGATGCCAAGGCCCTGGAAGGGGCTGAGGCCGACCTGGTGGCTATCTCGGGGCAGCACCCGGTGACCACCCGGGCCAAAAGGTCTATCGCCGCCTTCCGGCTGCGGCAGGGGATGCCGGTGGGCCTGAAGGTAACCCTGCGCGGCCGGCGCATGTACGACTTTTTTGAGAAGCTGGTCAACATTGCCCTGCCCCGCATGCGCGAGTTTCGGGGGGTTTCCCCGGACAGCTTTGACGGCCGGGGCAATTTTAGCCTGGGCATCAGGGAGCAAACCGTTTTCGCCGAGATAGATTACAGTAAGATAGATAAGCTTCGCGGGCTGGAGGTGGCCATCATCACCACGGCCGGGACGGATGATGAGGGCAGACATCTTTTAGAATTATTGGGTATGCCTTTTAGTAAGGAATAGGGGTGGCCATGGCCAAGAAATCAAAGATTATAAAGTCACAGCGTCCGCCGAAATACCGGGTGCAGCGGCACAATCGTTGCCTTCGCTGCGGCCGGCCCCGGGCCTATATGCGCCGCTTTGGCCTGTGCCGTATTTGCTTCCGGGAACTGGCCCTGGCCGGCCAGATACCCGGGGTGAGAAAATCAAGCTGGTAACCGGGACCAGGGGGGCTTAAAAGAACTAAAAGGACTATAAATGGTGAGTTTGGCTTCTTTATCTCAATTAAATGCTCTAGAAAGTAAGGGGGGTGGCCATGACCGTCTCTGACCCGATCGCCGATATGCTGACCCGGATACGCAACGCCATTATGGCCCGGCATGATGTTGTCCTGGTACCGACCTCAAGGATGAAGCTGTATATTGCCAAGATTCTAAAACAGGAGGGCTTCATTGATAGCTATGAGGTGCTGGGCAGCCGGCCGCAGCGGCAGATTAGGCTCCATCTTAGATATGATGATAAGAATCAGCCGGCCATCTCCGGGCTGGAAAGGGTGAGTAAGCCCGGCTTAAGGGTATATGTCCCGAATGGTGAGATTCCCCGTGTTTACGGCGGCTCAGGTGTGGCCATTGTGTCAACATCCAAGGGTGTTATGGTCGGCCAGCAGGCCTGGCGCCAAGGTATTGGCGGCGAGCTCCTGTGCAAGGTATGGTAGCGTCTAGGGGATTTAGATATGTCTAGAATAGGCAGGATGCCGATAACAGTGCCAACGGGTGTTAAGGTGGCTATTAAAGAGGGCGAGGTTACCGTTACCGGGCCCAATGGTGAGCTCCATCGCCGTTTTAGCCCTGATATATCTATTACCCGGCAGGAAAATGCCCTGATAGTCTCCAGGCCCAGCGATAGCAAGCGGCATCGCTCCCTGCACGGACTGACCCGGAGCCTTTTGGCCAATATGGTTGAGGGAGTAACCAGGGGCTTTGACAAGACCCTGGAAATAGTGGGCGTTGGTTATCGGGCTGAGAAGACCGGAGATAAACTGGTGTTTCGTTTGGGCTTTTCCCACCCGGTGGAGGTAACACCGTTACCCGGTGTCTCTCTCTCGGTGGAAGGGGCCAATCGTATCAGGGTTTCCGGGATTAATAAGGAAATGGTCGGTCAGATGGCCGCCGAAATTCGGGCCATTCGCCCGCCGGACGTCTATAAGGGCAAGGGTATCAGATACACCGGTGAGGTGGTTCGTCTTAAAGCGGGCAAGGCTATAGGTAAGGGTACGTAATGGCTAAAGAAACGCCGAGAGCGGCGCGCTCAAGAAGGCATACCCGGGTTCGGGCTAAGGTTAGCGGTACCCAGTCCCGGCCGCGACTTTCTGTCTTCCGGGGACTAAAACATATCTATGCCCAGGTTATTGACGACTCACGAGGGAATACCCTGGCCTCAGCGTCAACTATTGATGCCGAGATAAAGGCGGAGCTGGATGGTAAGAAGAAAACGGCCCGGGCTGAGCTGGTGGGTTCCCTGCTGGCCAAACGGGCTTTAGGCCTGGGGATAAAGCAGGTTGTTTTCGACCGTGGCGGCTACAAATATCACGGCCGGGTGAAGGCCCTGGCTGAGGCCGCCCGCCGTGGCGGACTCAGGTTCTAGTAGGGAAGGTTGAGGTAATGATGACAACAGTAAGCAGGATAGGGCCAACAGAGCTTGAACTTAGTGATAAGCTGGTCAATATCAATCGGGTCACCAAGGTGGTTAAAGGGGGCAAGCGCCTATCTTTTACTGCCTTGGCGGTAACCGGGGATGGTAACGGCCATGTGGGTGTTGGTGTCGGCAGGGCTAAAGAGGTGCCCTCGGCCATTAACAAGGCCAACACTAATGCCCGAAAGAACCTGATTAAGGTTCAGCTAAGTGGCGCCACTATCCCCTATCAAATAACGGTTGAATTTGGTGCCGCCAAGGTCTTATTAAAACCGGCGGCACCGGGTACCGGTATTGTCGCCGGTGGCAGTGTCCGGGCGGTGGTTGAGGCGGCCGGGATTAAGGATATTCTGACCAAATCCTTGGGCAGTGCTAACCAGACCAATGTGGCCAAGGCAACGATACTGGGCTTGAGCCGCCTGAGAGACCCCAAAGAGGTGGTGGCCAAGCGCCGGTCATCGGCCGAAGAGGTGGTGGCTGATGGCTAAACTGCGCATCACCTGGGTTAAGAGCGGCATCGGTTATGCCCAGGACCAGAAGAGAACCCTAAGGTCCCTGGGTCTTAAGCGGTTAAACCAGAGTGTCATTCATGACGATTCGGCGACCATCAGAAGTATGGTTTTAAAGGTGAGGCATCTTGTTGAGGTGGCGGAGGCAGAATCGTGAGGCAGCATGAACTCTCCCCAGCTCCCGGCTCCAGGAAAGACAGGAAGCGAGTGGGTCGTGGCGACGGCAGTGGCCACGGCACCTATTCGGGGCGGGGCCTGAAGGGACAGAAGTCTCGTTCCGGCTATCGGATGAGGCCCGGCTTTGAGGGTGGCCAATTACCACTAATTAAGCGTCTGCCCAGGAAGCGCGGCTTTACTAACATATTTCGCATCGAGTATAGCATTGTCAATCTGGATAGGCTTAATAGTTTCCCGGCCGACAGTGAGGTAACGCCGGAAGTGTTGCTTAAGGCCGGGGTGGTTAAATCACTGAGACAGCCGATTAAGATTCTGGCTGACGGCCAGCTTAAGCA
>JAUXAE010000039.1 GCA_030620035.1 Dehalococcoidales bacterium | reverse complement strand
CTTCTGCCTATTGTAACCCCTGGTGGAGCCGGGGGGATTCGAACCCCCTACCTTTTGACTGCCAGTCAAACGTTCTCCCGATTGAACTACGGCCCCATGAGGCCTACACCTCTAATCTAGCAAAATTTGGCCGCCAGTGCAAGCCCGGGCAGGTTATCGCTTACGCTTCCACTTTGTTATTGTTCCTTTAGGCGCATCCTCAAGAGATATGCCCAGCTCCGCCATAAGGCCGTCAAGGGATTCTTCAGACGGAACACTTTTGTATGTAACGTCTGTTCCAGCCTTGGTATCTTCCAAGGTGACCCCAAGCTCATCTAGCTTATTTCGTATTTCATCAGCCCGCTGCCAGTTTTTCTCTTCCCGGCATTTCACCCGCTCCCCAACAAGACGATTAACACAAGCATTAACCGTATCACGAGGTTCGACTGTAGCCTTTACAGCCGCCCTTATTGAAATCTTATCTGACACTTGTACATAGATTATTCGTAGAAGTTTTAACCCCAGCACTTCTCGTGCCAGTGATACGAGAGTGCTTTGAGCCTTATCAATACTAACACCCGCATCGCCAGCCTGATTTATCGCGCTGGCCAAATCAAACAGCACCGCCAGAGCCTGCGGGGTATTAAAATCGTCATCCATAGTCTCCTTAAACCGCTCCTCGTAGGGCTTAGCATCAAGAGCCTCCCCTTTACCACCAGCAGGGTCATCTCTAGAGACCACCCGTAGCAGCCGCTCCACCCCCCTCTCAGCCGCCTCCAGTGCCTCCTCAGAATAGGTAAGGGGGCTGTGGTAGTGGGAGCTCAGGACAAAGATGCGGATGGCATCGGCGCTGTATTTACCTAGTGCCTCCTTGATTGTTACCAGATTGCCCAGTGACTTGCTCATCTTATCCTCACCCAACTGCAATAAGCCGTTATGCAGCCAGTATCTAACAAACGGCTTCTTCCCGGTAAAGCTCTCTGACTGGGCTATCTCATTCTCATGGTGGGGGAAGATGAGGTCGTGACCGCCGCCATGAATATCAAGGGTATCACCCAGGTATTTTAACGACATGGCACTGCACTCAATATGCCAGCCCGGCCGGCCCGGACCCCAGGGGCTGGACCATGAAGGCTCACCCGGCTTTGATGCCTTCCACAGGGCAAAGTCCATCGGGTGCTCCTTCTCTTTACCAGCCTCAATGCGGGCACCGGCCATCATCTGGTCCAGGCTGCGGTGAGACAGCTTGCCGTAGTCGGCCACCCTGGTCACCCGAAAATAGACGCTGCCCCCGGCCATATAAGCATAACCCTTGTCCACCAGTCCCTGTATCACCTCAATAATCTTGGCTATTTCCTGGGTAGCCCTGGGGTAAATATCAGCCCGACCTATATTTAGGGCATCCATATCCTCAAAAAAGCTTTTTTCATACTTCTCGGCTAGCTCAGCAGTAGAAACGCCCAGTTTGGCGGCCCGGTCGATAATCTTATCGTCAATATCGGTAATATTCTGGACATACTTCACCCTGTAGCCACGAAACTGTAGATAGCACCGGATAACATCAAAATCAATATAGCTCATGGCATGACCGATATGGGCCTCAGAATTTGGGGTAATCCCGCAGACATACATCCTGACCTCATCACCCTGAGGCCAGAAGTCCTCTTTTTCCCCCGAAAGGGTATTAAATACCTTCATCTACTGCCTCGTTATAAGGGCCACCGCCCAGGCGGCCATCCCCTCCTCACGGCCGACAAAGCCCAGCTCCTCTGAGGTGTTGGCCTTAATGCCCACCTGGTCAATATTTATGGCCAGTGCCCGGCTGAGTCTTTTACGCATCTCATCAATGAACTCCCTCAGCCTGGGCTGCTCGGCGACGATAACGGCATCAACATTAGCTATCTTATAGCCATTCTGGGCCAGTTTATCCCCTACCCGCTCAAGCAAAACCAGGCTGGAGATAGCCTTGTACTGAGGGTCGCCGGGTGGGAAATGACTGCCGATATCGCCCAGAGCGGCCGCTCCCAGCAGGGCATCAATAATGGCATGGCTAAGGACATCGGCGTCACTCCAGCCGATGAGCCCGTATTCAAAGGGCACCTCGACACCACCCAGCACCAGCCGCTGCCCCGGCGCCAGGCGATGGACATCATAGCCAATACCAACACGCATGTTAGTCGCCTCTTTTCTGCCATAGGACCTTAGCCAAGGCCAGGTCCTCAGGCGTGGTAATCTTTATATTATCATAAGAGCCCAGATAAAGCTTAACCCGGTAGCCCAACCCCTCGACCAGTGAGGCATCATCGGTCACCTCAGTCTGGGCCCGGTGGTAGGCCTCGGTTACTATATTAGAACGGAATACCTGTGGCGTCTGCACCACCCACAGGTTTGGCCGCGGCGGTGTCTCAACAACAAAGCCATCATCGCCGGCCAGCTTAATGGTATCGGTAACGGGCACGGCGGCGGCGGCGGCACCTGTCTCTTGAGCCGCTATAAGGCCATCGTTAATCAAAGCCTCTGTTACCAGTGGGCGGGCGCCATCGTGGATTACCAGCCAGTGGCAGTCCTTGAGCTTTTTTAGCCCGGCCTCAACCGAATCCTGGCGCCGCTTCCCACCGAGACAGACATCGGTTACCTTTGACCAGCCCTCTTCAGCCACCAGCTTCTTTCCCCTTTCAATGTTGTCCCCACCCAGGACGATAACAATCTGGTCAACCAGGCGGCATTGCTGAAAAACAGAGGCCACCCGGGCCAGAACCGGCTTGCCACCCAGAGAAGCGAACATTTTATCAATTCCACCCATCCGCTCACCCCGGCCGGCGGCCACAATAACAGCGCCTACTTTTTGGTTATTAATCATTTTGCTGTCTTGTCTTACCCCTGACCAGCCCCAATTTTATCGCTTCCCTTAATGTGCTCACCGGCACAGGTTCAATACCTTTGGGCACAGGACCTGAGCTTAAGCCAACCCTGGGCACCAGGCAGCGCCTAAAGCCCAGCCGGGCGGCCTCAGAAAGCCGTCTTTCCAGCTGAGGAACCGCTCTTAGCTCCCCGCTCAGGCCTATCTCGGCCACCGCCGCCAGCCTTGGGGCCACAGCAATATCTTTAAAGCTGGAGGCAATGGCCAGAGCGATGGCTAGGTCGGCCGCCGGCTCGTTGACCTTTATGCCGCCGGTGGCATTGGCGATAATGTCCTGATTGCCCAGCCTAAGGCCGACCCTTTTACTGAGCACGGCGGTAATCATCAACAAACGGCCAAAATCAACCCCGTTGGCGGTACGCCGGGGCAGGCCAAAGCTGGTTAGATTGGTCAGGGCCTGGACCTCCACCAGCAGGGGGCGGCTGCCTTCAAGGGTAGGCACCACCGCCGAGCCGATAGCCTCATCCGGCCTCTGTGACAGCAACACCTGTGAAGGATTGGCCACCTCAACTAGACCCTGGGGCTTCATCTCAAAGATGCCCACCTCGTTGCTTGAGCCAAAACGGTTCTTGGTACAGCGCAGCAGCCGGTAGGCACTAAAGGGTTCACCCTCAAGATAGAGCACGGCATCAACAATGTGCTCCAAAACCCTCGGCCCGGCGATAGCCCCGTCCTTGGTGACATGCCCGCTAATAAGAATGGGCACTGAAGCCGTCTTGGCCCAGTGCATCAGCCGCAGGGTACATTCCCGAACCTGGGTTATGCTGCCGGGCACCGTCTCCAGCTCGGGCAGGTAGACCGTCTGAATAGAGTCAACAACCACCAGGCAGGGCTGCAATCTCTCAAGTTGATTTAGGATGACATCAAGGTCGGTCTCGGCCAGCAGGTAAAGCCCGTCACCTTTAAGCCCAAGACGCTGGGCCCTTAGCTTAATCTGGTGCTGGTTCTCCTCACCAGAAACATAGACGACGGCACCCCTGGCCTGGGCGGAAAGCTGAAGGAGCAGGGTTGACTTGCCAATGCCGGGCTCGCCACCACTAAGCACCAGCGAGCCGGCCAGTAGTCCGCCACCCAGCACCCGGTTAAACTCATCAAGAGGCAGGGTGATGCGGTCGGCGGCGGTAGTAGCTACCCGGGACAATTCCTGGGGTAGGTTGGCCGTGGCCGCCGCCCGGGCTGTGGCCGCAAATACTGTTCTCTCAACAAAGCTGTTCCACTCCCGGCAATCAGGACAGCGGCCCAGCCATTTAAGGCTCTCCTTACCGCACTGCTGACAGACAAAGACCGTCCGCGACTTATTCATAGGATGACTTTACTTGATTTTGGGGTAGTAACGCAAGAGGTAATTAGAAAAGGGGTCTAAAAGGAGCAAAGCCCCCAAATATCTTATAGGGAGTTTTAGAGGGGCGTTAGCCCCTCTTTCGTTACTTTCCCCTCCCTTACTAAGGGAGGGGGATAAAGTGGGGTAGGTTGCTAACAAGTATCTGGAGTAGTGAGGTTGATAAAATAATCTTAGTTAAATTAAGAACGGTTAGGGCTAAAGCAAAATGGTTAATCTAGCCCAGCGCACCCAGGAAGATACCGGCCACGGTGGCCGTGCCGATAACCCCGGCAATATTGGGGCCCATCGCCTGCATCAGCAGAAAGTTTCTCGGGTTGGCCTGCTGGCCCATCTTCTGGACCACCCTGGCGGCCATGGGTACTGCCGAGACACCGGCGGCGCCAATCATCGGGTTAATCTTCTCCTTGAGGAAGACATTCATCAGCTTGGCCAGCAGAATACCGAAGGCAGTAGAAGCGGCAAAGGCGAGAATCCCCAGGCCAAATACCATCAGGCTGTCAAGGCGGAGAAAGTTCTGGGCGCTCATAAAGGCACCCACGCTCAAGCCCAGCAGTATAGTCAGCACGTTGATAAGGGCACCGCCGGCCGATTCAGCCAGCCGCTCGGTGACGCCAGACTCTTTGAGCAGATTGCCCAGCATAAACAGACCAATGAGCGGTGCCGACAAGGGCACCAGCAGGATGATGATGACAGCGGCCATCACCGGGAAGACAATCTTCTCTGTCCTAGAAACCGGTCTTAGCTGGGGCTTCATATAAATGGCCCGCTCCTTCTTGGTGGTGAGCAGCTTTATTACCGGCGGCTGGATAATGGGCACCAGAGCCATATAGGTATAGGCAGCCACAGCTATGGTTCCGATGAAGGTGGGTGCCAGCCGATTGGACAAGAAGATAGAGGTTGGCCCATCGGCACCGCCGATAATGCCGATTGAGGCTGCTTCATTAATACTGAAGCCCAAAAGCAGGGCCAGAAATAGGGCCAGGAAGACGCCGAACTGGGCCCCGGCGCCCAGCAGCAGCGTCTTGGGATTGGCGATTATGGGGCCGAAGTCGGTCATCGCCCCCAGGCCCAGGAAAATAAAAACCGGGATTAGCTCCCAGGTAAGGCCGAAGGTAAACACCTTGGCCAGGACACCCACCGGCTGGCCACCGATGACATAATAGTCATAAACCTGGCCATCAACGACGGTCTCCATCAGGCCACCGAAGGGCAGGTTGACCAGGATTACGGCAAAGCCGATGGGAACCAGGAGCAGGGGCTCCATCTTCTTGGCAATGCCCAGATAGAGAAGCGCCCCGCCGATAACAAGCATCACCACGGAGCCCGGGGTTAGCCCGGCAAAGCCGGTCTGGAATATGTCCAGCATTTAGTATTCCTAGTACTCGATGATGGCCAGCAGATAGCCGGCCTCAACCGCCTGTCCCCTGGCCAGGTCAATTCTGGTAACCGTGCCGCCGACCGGGGCCAGTATCGGGTTCTCCATCTTCATTGATTCCAAGAGACACAGTTCGTCCCCCTCCTTGACCACACTCCCCTGGCTAACACTGACACTGATAATCTTGCCCGGAATGGGGCACTCAACCCTCTCCTGGGGCAACCCTATTCTCCCTTAGCCTCATCGCCGGCCTCACCCTTGCCGGCCCCGATTCTACTAATTAGCCGGCCGGTGAGCCACATGGCCAGGGCCAGCAGAATGAGCACCACAAGGATGAGGCCGAAGCCCAGGCCACCAATCTGCCAGGCTTGAGCCCAGTCAGTCTCCATCTCCTTGGCTCCTTATGATAATAAACTAAAAGGGCGGACTAGAACAGCAGGCTGCTCTTCCGCCCTTAATATCATCCAGCTAGCTCTCGAGCCATGATAATCTATGCTTTTTTATCCCCCAGCAGGGCGCCTACTGCTGCCGGGCGTACCACAATCTCCTCCCCTTCCCCAGCCAGGTCAACAACAACAGTATCCCCTGACTGGAATTTGCCCCGCAGCAAATCATCTGATAGCTTATCCTCAAGCATGCTCTGAATCACCCGGCGCAGCGGCCGCGCCCCGTAGACCTCGTCATAACCCTTCCTGCCCAGGAAATCCTTGGCGGTATCGGTCACTTCCAGCTTTATCCCCTTCTCGCCCAGCTGCTCGGTCACCGTTGCCAGCATCAAATCAACTATCTTCCGAATCTGCTCCTTGGTCAGCGGATGGAAGACGACGACGCCATCAACACGGTTTAAGAACTCAGGACGGAAGGCCTTCTTCACCTCACCAAGCAGCTTTTCCTTCATCCTCTCATAGGACTGCTGCTGCGTCTTGGTCTCATCACGGCGTGAGGCAAAACCAATAGCGGAGCCCTTCCTGATAAGCTCAGCGCCAATATTGCTGGTCATGATAATAACACTGTTGCGGAAATCAACCCGGCGGCCCTTGGCATCGGTGAGGTGGCCGTCATCAAATATCTGCAGCAGGATATTAAAGACATCTGGGTGGGCCTTTTCTATTTCGTCAAGCAGGATACAGCAGTACGACTTGCGCCTCACCGCCTCGGTTAGCTGGCCGCCTTCCTCATAGCCGACATAGCCAGGCGGTGCTCCCACCAGCCGGGAGACGGCAAACTTCTCCATAAACTCAGACATGTCAAGCCGGATTAAGGTATCCTCATTACCAAACATAAACTGGGCCAAGGCCCGGGCCAGCTCCGTCTTGCCGACGCCGGTGGGGCCTAAGAAGATGAAGTTGCCGATAGGGTGTCTCGGGTCCTTAAGGCCGGCCCGAGCCCGCCTTACCGCCTTAGAAACGGTACCGATAGCCTCATCCTGGCCGATAATGCGCTCATGCAGTGCCTCCTCCATATGGAGCAGGCGCTCAGTCTCATCGCCGGCCAGCTGAACTACCGGAATGCCGGTCCACATGGCTACCACCTCGGCAATATTCTCAGCAGTCACCACTGGCTTATCCTGCTCCTTCTCACTCTTCCACTCTTCTTCCATCTTCTTTATCTTTTCCTCAATCTGTAGCTCCCGCTCGCGCAGTTCAGCGGCATAATCATACTGCTGGGTGGCCAAGGCGGCCTCCTTATCACGGCGATAGCTATCCTCAACCTGCTTGAGCTCCTTCAGGGTGACCGGCTTGGTGCGATGCCTGATTCTCACCCTTGATGCCGCCTCATCAATCAGGTCAATAGCCTTATCGGGCAGAAAGCGGTCAGGTATGTATCTAGCGGCCAGTGTTGCCGCTGAATTTAGGGCCTCATCGCTTATTACCAGGCGGTGGTGCTCCTCATAGCGCTCCTTAATACCGCGCAGTATCTCAAGGGTATCCTCTACCGAAGGCTCCTCTACCAATACTGGCTGGAAGCGGCGCTCCAAGGCAGCATCCCGCTCAACATACTTGCGGTAGTCGTCAAGGGTGGTGGCCCCGATACACTGCAGTTCGCCCCGGGCCAGTGATGGTTTCAGGATATTGGCGGCATCAACAGCGCCCTCAGCGGCTCCGGCACCCACCATGGTATGAAACTCGTCAATGAACAGGATGCAGTTGCCGGACGTCTTTATCTCTTCAATAATCTTCTTTAGCCGCTCTTCAAACTCGCCGCGGTATTTTGTCCCGGCGACCACGGCCGCTATATCCAGAGCGGTTAGCCGCCTTCCTTCCAAGGTCTCAGGGACATCCCCGGCAACAATACGGTGAGCCAGGCCCTCAACAATGGCCGTCTTACCTACCCCGGGCTCACCAATAAGAGCCGGGTTGTTCTTGGTACGGCGGGAAAGTATCTGGATTACCCGCTCAATCTCCCTGACCCGGCCGATAACCGGGTCAAGCTTGCCGGCACGGGCGGCCGCAGTAAGGTCGATACCCACCTGGTCCAGATTAGGGGTGCGGCTCGGGCTGCGACCGGTTCTGGATTTAGCGGCACTCTGACTGAGGCGGCTGACCTCAGCCCGGACCCGCTCTACGGTTATGCCAAAGCTATCCAGGACACCAGCGGCCACACCCTCACCCTCTCTGAGCAGGCCCAACAGCAGGTGTTCGGTGCCGATATAATTGTGACCCAGGTTTCTGGCCTCGTCTATGGCCAGCTCAATAACCTTCTTGGCCCTGATGGTAAGGCCGGTCTCACTGGTGGCCTGCTTCTCACCACGCCCGATAATGAACTCCACCGCCGAGCGTATCTTGCCCAGATTGGCCCCCAAGCTGCTTAAGACCCTGGCGGCCATCCCCTCTTCCTCACGCACCAGGCCGAGCAGGATGTGCTCGGTGCCAATATAATTGTGGTTTAAGTGCTGCGCCTCTTCCTGGGCAAAGGTGAGCACCCGGCGAGCCCGCTCTGAGAACTTATCAAACCGGCTGGCCATGCCTCCTCCTTAAAACTGCCTTATTATGGCAGCGTCACCACTTAATTATAAAGCAACTATGGCCAAAGGTAAAGAGCCAGAAAATTAAAGGATTTCTGGCCAAAGATTTATGGCTTAAGCCCCCTGGCAGTGGCATATTTTCCACAAAGGGTTGCCCCCTCAGTATCGTCTGCGCTGGGGCGTTTCACTTCCGTGTTCGGGATGGGAACGGGTGGTTCCACCTCGCTCTAACCACCAGGAGACTATTTTAATATAGATTATATTCTTCCGCTTGTCAAGGAGCTAGCTAGCGATTGTTTATTAACCCCATCCCCCTCTGTCCCCCTTCCCCTGGGAGGGGAAGGGGGAAGAAAAAGAAAGAGGGGCTAGCGCCCCTCTTAAACGCCCCTGAATTAGGCTCTGTTTGCATTTGGTTGACATATCACTCTTCTGGTATATCCAATTGCAAATTCTCCCCAAACTTGGGCATGGCTTTTTGAAGTAGTCTGCGGAATACAGTCATGTTTGATGACGCTTTCATTAGTGTAGTAACGTTTGATAAGTGTTCTTGGAGCTTAGGATGCCCTATATCTTCAGTAAACCATTGATGGTATCTAAACTTACGTCTACCTTTTTCATCTTTAGGAGTCCTTGACCTTAGTTCAGTTAAAACGCCGGGGGCAAGTCTAGAGTAGACCACATCATTTGTCATAGTTCCTATGATGCTAGGTCGTTTTACAGAACTCGGGTTATATGACCAC
>JAUXAE010000125.1 GCA_030620035.1 Dehalococcoidales bacterium | reverse complement strand
CATCACGACCCTAGTCTATGCCTTCCAGCTCCTTTTTGTACTCATCCAGGTGGCTAATATACTGCAGCTCCATCTGGGCCAGTAGCCGGCGCCACTCATCCTGAAATTGGGGGTGGTTTTCTACACTTATGCCCACCATTGGTGAGCCCAGTTGCTCTTGAGCCGCCTGCTGCAACCGGGCCTCAAACTCAGCCTTAAGCTGCTCATAGGCCTGTTTTCCCTGCTGTTCACCGTAGTCAACATAGTGATTAAAGAGTTGCCGCATCTTGCTGAAGACATTCTCCACAGCTATCTTGTCCTTCTTGATTAACTTCAGGCCGTCCATAGCCCTCTTATTATTCCTCTGGGCGAGACCGCTCCTGGGCAGACCGATATTGCCCAGCATCACCCCATGAATACCATTTAACAGATACTTCTTGGCCTTCTCCTCATAGCCGGCCAGCTCGGCGGCCAGATTGGAGTTACCGTTGAGATAGCGCTGGGCCAGCTTTCCCCCTTCAGGCAGATACCGCCAGCGCAGGCGCTCCTCATCGGTGGCCTCACCCAGCTTGGCCACCTTCTCCATGGCCAGTTCCGAAGCCGACTTTAGGTCATCCATCTAAGTCCCCAAATGCGATCCCTAAAACAATTATACTAGATAGCCCCAAAAGCTTAAAGTCTGGCGGCATTTATGTTTACTCTATTTAGTGATATAATTTAGCTTGCCTTATGGAAAAAAAATTTGAAATACTGGAACATACTGCCGATGCCGGCGTCATAGCCTACGGCACCGATTTAGGGCAGGCCTTTGCCAACGCCGCCCAGGGTCTCTTCAGCCTAATTACCGACCTTGATGATGTTGACGAGGTGCTTAGGCGGGATATTGAGCTTACCGCCGCTGACCGGGAAGGCCTGCTGGTGGCCTGGCTAAATGAGTTAATCTATATTTTTGATTCCCAGAACATCCTGTTTAAGAGGTTTGACATCACCAGCTTAAGCGATACCAAGCTCAGAGCCAGTATTTACGGGGAGAGGGTGGACAGGCTGAAACACGAGCTAAAAACAGGAGTCAAGGCAGCCACCTATCATATGCTAAAAATTGACCAAAATGACGGCTACCGGGCCCAGGTGTTATTTGATATTTAGTGGGGGCAAAGATGACGGCATCGTGGCCGGAAATATTGAAGAAGATAGACGACTACCGCTGGCAAATACCAACAAGCTATAAGTCGGTTATGCGGGTGCCCGGTATTATCTATGCCAGTGAGTCAATGCTGGAGCACATCTGGCAGGAGCATTGCCTTGAGCAGGTGGCCAATGTAGCCTTCCTGCCCGGCATTGTCGGCTGCTCACTGGCCATGCCTGATATCCACTGGGGCTACGGCTTCCCCATCGGTGGCGTGGCCGCTACCAGAGTAAGTGACGGGGTGATATCGCCGGGAGGAGTTGGCTTTGACATCAACTGCGGCACCCGACTGCTGAGAACGAACCTTACTGAGGCAGAGGTAAGGCCCAAGATTGATGAGCTGATCAGCGAGCTTTTTAATAATGTCCCTTCAGGGTTAGGCTCCACGGGCAAGATAAGGGTAACCGAAAAAGAGCTTAAAGAAGTCATCACCCGGGGCAGTCGGTGGGCCCTGGAAAAGGGTTTTGGCCAGGCCGAGGACATTGTGGCCACTGAAGAGCAAGGCTGTATAAAGGGAGCCAATCCGGATAAGGTAAGCGCCAAGGCCCTAAAGCGGGGCATCCCCCAGCTGGGGACGCTGGGTTCGGGCAACCACTTTCTTGAGATGCAGGTAGTGGCCGAAATCTATGATGAGCCGGCGGCCACGGCCATGGGTATTAATAATATTGGTCAGGTGCTGGTCCTGATTCACACCGGCTCCCGTGGCTTCGGTCATCAGGTCTGTACTGACTATGTCAGGTTGCTAGATGAAGCGGTAAGGAAGTACGGCATCAGCCTGCCCGACCGCCAACTGGCCTGTGCCCCGATAAAGTCGCCCGAGGGCCAGGACTATCTGGCGGCCATGGCCTGTGCCGCCAACTTCGCCTGGACCAACCGTCAGTGTATTGCCCACTGGACCCGGGAGTCCTTGGGGAAGGTATTTGGTAAAAGCCTCAAGGAAATAGGCCTGGAGCAGATTTATGATGTCGCCCACAATATCGCCAAGATAGAGGAACACACCACCAACGGCCGGAAAGAGACCCTCTGCATCCACCGCAAGGGGGCCACCAGGGCCTTCCCGGCGGGACACCCCGATATCCCGGCCATCTACCAGAAGATAGGCCAGCCGGTCATCATCCCCGGGGATATGGGCCGTTACTCTTATGTCGCCGTGGGTACCGAGACGGCCATGAAGGAGACCTTTGGCTCCACCTGCCACGGTGCCGGCCGGAGGCAGAGCCGGGGGGCGGCCAGGCGCAGCCTGAGAGGTGTTGATGTTGCCCGGGAGCTGGCCGCCAGGGGTATCACCGTCAGGACGGGCAGCATCGGGGCACTGGCTGAGGAGGCCTCCCAGGCCTATAAAGACGTGGCCGATGTGGTTGAGGTAACCCATAGAGCCGGCATCTCCCGTAAGGTAGTCAAGACAGTACCCATCGGCGTCATCAAAGGATAGCGGCATGTACTATAAAAGGGCCATTGACGCCATAGGCCAGACCCCGCTTGTTGAATTGCCCCTTTTAAGCCCTAATAAGAAGGCACATATCCTGGCCAAACTGGAAGGCCAAAACCTGGGTGGCAGTGCCAGTGTCAAAGAC
>JAUXAE010000086.1 GCA_030620035.1 Dehalococcoidales bacterium | reverse complement strand
CAATTGAGAGGCTCAGGGTAGCTGCCAAGTTGAGGATGGGGCACCTTGCCAAGCAGAAGAAACGCGACCCGGAAACAGAAGAGCTACACCACCACCTCGAAGAGCTTGAGGATTATATTGACGGCAGGGTTGCCGACCTTATCCAGGGCCACCCAGCCTATCACTGGTTCAGCCTGATAAAGGGGGTGGGCAGGGAAAATATAGCCAAGGTGGTCGCCCTAGTTGACATTGAAAAAGCCCCCACCATCTCCAGCCTGTGGATGTTCGCCGGCTTTGCCCCCAGTATAGAGGGCAGGACAATGAAGAGGGTAAAGGGCGAGAAGCTGCGCTATAATAGCCGGCTACGCTCCATGTGCTGGCGGCTGGCCATCTCACTGAAGAAGTCAAAGGCCGTCTTCTACGATTACTACATAAAGGAAAAGGAGAAGTATGAACGCCGCTTCTTAGGCCAGGGCTTCAGGATACTGCCAACCCCCGTAGGAAGGTGGGCCTGCCTGAACTGCGGAACCAGCTTTGATAAGAAACGGGATGTCACCCCGTGTTGCGCCAATCCGGAAATAGAGAAGAAGTTCAAAAAGGAGCCAGCCGGCATAATCTGGCTGGCACACCTGGATATGATGGCCCTGCGCAAGATGATCAAGCTGTTTCTGGGCAGCCTCTGGCTGGTCTGGCGCGAGGCCGAAGGCTTGCCCATCAGAGCTCCCTACATAATCGGGGAGAAAGGCCATACCAGCCTGATATCGCCCTGGGAGATGGTAGACAGGGAGCCGGAGATTGTTAAGAAGAAGGAAGCCGCCGCCGTCAAAGCTGTTAAGAAGAAGGAAGCCGCCGCCGTCAAAGCTGGCAAGGCCTCAGCAAAGAAAAGGTAGCGCCGCTATCGGTGAGAGGTATCCTAAGCTTAAGTTTGAGGTAATTAAGGGTGGCCAGCCTCTATTGATAGCTATATAGTCTCTATAAAGATAACAGACAGGAGGTTACATTATGACAGTAAAGATAGTTACCGATAGCAGTGCTGACCTGCCTGCCCGGATAGTCCAGGAGCTGGGGATTACCGTGGTGCCTCTATATGTGCGCTTTGGGGAAGAGGTCTACCGTGATCGGGTGGATATTACGGAAGACGAGTTTTATCACCGGTTACAGCATGACCCTATCCATCCCAGCACCACCCAGCCCAGCCCGCAGGATTTTGTCGATGTCTACCGAAAGCTATCCCAGGAGGCTGACGGGATTGTTTCTATTCACATCAGCGGTAAGCTAAGTGGCACCTGTAACTCGGCCTTACAAGGCATAGAGCTGGCCGCCGTGGCCTGCCCCATTGAGGTAATAGACTCCCAGACATTAACCATGGCGCTGGGCATGATGGTCATAACAGCAGCAAAATCAGCTAATGCCGGGAAGGGACTAGGTGAGGTGGTGGCTGAGGCAAAAGGGGCTATAGCTACTACCCATCTGCTTGGTCTTCTTGATACCCTGGAATACGTGCGCAAGGGGGGGCGTATTGGTAGGGCAAAGGCGCTACTAGGCTCAATACTGAAGGTGAAACCATTACTTAGTTTGCAGGATGGAGAGACGGTACCGGCTGGTCAAAGTCGCACCCGGTCTAAAGGTATAGACCGGTTAATCAGTTTTGCCAAAGGTGCCACCAATATTGAGGACCTAGCTGTGGTATACAACACTACACCGGAAGAGGCCCAGGCTCTAGTTGAGCGCTTAGGTTCTATATTTGACAAGCCGATATATCTGGCCACAGTAGGTCCTATGCTAGGAGTGCACACGGGGCCGGGTGCTCTCATTGTAGCTATGAGGCTAAAGTAGTTAATTTAGCAGCAAAGGAGCCTCTGGTGACTGTTAAGCCAGGTTTTGGCCGGAATAAGCCAAGCCGTAAGATTAGGTGGATGGTAGAAGGCAGGGATAGCCGGGGTCACTTCGCCAAGGGCAATGTCCCCTGGAATAAAAGACGGGATGCCAGCCCCGGGGTGCTTACTTTTAAATGCCGGTATTGTGATCGGCAAAGGCCCCTCGAAGAGATCAGGGCGACGACCAGGTTTTTCCCGCCCCAGCCTTGTTGTGAGGGCTGCTTGCGGCTGCTGGAGGGTTAAGAATGTAGATAGTGGGCTATTGACACACAGGTTGACAAGATGTTAATATTCGTTTAATATATAAATAGGTAGGGTGCACGGGAAATCAAGGCTGGGTTTAGACATAGACCCAAACTCCTTTCCCGTCTCGTGTGGTGCCTTGACTGTAATCGGGTTTTGCACCCTGCCTGAAGGCGAAAAGTAATAGCTGTTAACATAATGGCAAAAAAATTGTCAAAATGTATTGACAAGTGATTTATTTTGGTGTATAAGTACTGGAGATAGGACTGGGTTCCTGGGCCGAAAGAGTTAATCGACCTAGATCAGCGGCTCTCTTGTAACAGTTCTATCCCCGGCTAAAGGCCGAAAGTAAAGGAAAGGAGGTGGTGCCCATGGTAAAAGCCCCGAGAGGGGGATAGTCACTAGACTACACCGCTACGACTTCTTCCCTATCAGGGGGATAATACCCCTGGGGAAGGTAGTTAATAAATAAAATTAAGGAGAAAACATGAAAAAGAAAATACCTAGAATACTGGGTGTGGCGCTGACGGTGGCTTTGCTCGTCGGCCTTTTTGTGACGGCAGCCCCGGTAGTAGCCAGCACCCAGAGCTGGTCCACGCAGGCCATCCCGTCAACTGGTGGCATGGTTCTGCTCCCCGGTAATCAGTGGGTCGGCCCCTTTGCCATCAACAGTGACGGCAGTGTCATATATGCCTCTGCTGCTTCGGGAGTAGGCACCCTGGGGACGAATGCCTCCGGTACCGCCACCTGGTCAACCGTCCAAGTGCCACCCGGTGGTGGCGGCTACTCGGCACTGCTTACTAAAGTTGGTACAGGGGGCGCCGGCAGCACCTACGTAGAATTCGTTCCGGCCCCGGGGATAATGTTCTCCACCTTTGCGAGTGCTCCTACCGGCTATAGCTTCCAGCACCTTTCAAGCGCCGTTACCGGCAATTTTGCCCAGTTTGAGCTGCGCTTCGAGGACCCTGGAAGCACTGGCTGGCTGGAAGTAACGGCTGTGCCTCTACAAACTTACCTCGGAACAGGAGCCTGGGTTCTTACGACACTGGCCGCCGGCACGCTAACCGGATACGGCGGTGTTGGTGAACTTGGCGGTTCGTTCTTCAACTGGGGCCCGCTGACTGCCATTAGTGCCGTTGTAGGCCTAGTTAATGGCGAAGCAAACGTTACTAATGCTAGTCCCTGGTTGCTGACTAGGGTTCGGATAGAGCTCTGGGAGGACTCGCCGGCCAGGTCCTGCTACATCGACACCGTCACCATTGGCGGCGTCACCTACGACCTGGGGCCTTACAGGCTGGTCAAGTCCATCGACGGCGGGCGCACCTGGACGCAGCTTCCCGGCTTCCCGGCTATCGCCGGCTTCCCGGGGGCGATAACGGACATCGTCTGCTCCAGCATAGACCCCAATACCGTCTATGCCACCGATGGTGTTGACATCTGGCGGAGCGATGATGCTGGCGTCACCTGGGCCCCCAGGACCAACCTGTTCACCTTTGCCGTCGCCGATGGCTGGGCTGGGCCTAGGATTCCCACGGGCATGATTACCGCCATTGATATCGGCTACCTGGCCCAGGGCCCCCACATCTTTGCCGCGGTCGGCGAATTTGGTGTTGGCGGTGTCTATGTCTGCTACGAGTGGCAGCTGGGCATGCCCTGGGACGACATGGCGGTTGATATCAACCGGCCAGGCCCATGGGCTGTTGGTGGAGCTTCCGTCCTTGATGTAAAGGTTGACCCGGCCAACTTCGTCACCACCCAGATGATTATGGCCGTTGCTGAGGACACCACAGCTAGTATAACCTATGTCACTCATCACTACGACGGCGCCCAGTGGAACTCCATGGAGGCGGCTGACGCCTTACTGCAGTGGAACAATACCATGAATATCACCAACGCTTTCCGGGCCCAGATATGGCTGCCCGACGGCTTTAATGCCAGCCTGGCCAGCGGCCTGATGCAGTACTTCGTCGGTATTGCCTCAACCCCCACTGGCATCAATGAGGGCGATGTCTACCTGGTGGCTGGCGCCGCTCTACCCGCTGCCAGCCCCGCCTTTGACCTCAATATCGGCGGTCCCGGCACGGCCACCCATGTTACAGGCCTTGACGGTGAGGGTGGCGTGGCCACGGCCTCAATGCTGGCCTCGGGCTACAGCGCACTAACTGCTCCACCCAACATAGTTCCTGTAGTTTACAGTAGCCAGACCGGCGGGGCCACCTGGACAGCCAACCTCAAGCGACCCACCGGCGGTGCCTCCGGGTTCATGGGTGTGGCACTGTCATCGGTGCTGGTGATGCCCGGCTATGCCTCCAGCGGTGAGGCACTGGTGGGCACCCACGGTACTGACTGCGGCGTGCACATCACCAACGACTTCGGGGTTAGCTGGAACGGCATTTCCCTCCTCGCCACCTCTATCACTGTCGGCGACGCGATACAGGACCTTGAGGTTGCTCCCGATGGCACGGTCTACATGAGTACCGATGCCCTTTCCACTACCGGTATTGACAGCATCTGGCGCCTTGCCAGCAACTGGGAGAGGGTCTACAGCAGTTCACTATCGGCTATCGGCACCGACCCAGAATTCATTG
>JAUXAE010000071.1 GCA_030620035.1 Dehalococcoidales bacterium | reverse complement strand
GCCTCAGTGGGCATATAGAGCATATCGCCCCGGCCCAGAAGCTTCTCAGCGCCACCGCCATCCAGGATAGTCCGTGAGTCCACCTGGGAGGTAACGGCAAAGCTGATGCGGGTGGGGAAGTTGGCCTTAATGAGACCGGTGATGACATCTACCGAAGGCCGTTGGGTGGCCACCACCAGGTGAATGCCCACCGCCCGGGCCAGCTGGGCCAGGCGGCACAGGATGTGTTCCACCTCATCAAAGCCAGTCATCATCAGGTCGGCCAGCTCATCAATGACCAGCACCATATAGGGCAGCTTGTCATCCCCATACCTATTTCTATTGTAGGCCTCAATGTTGCGGGCACCGGAGGTAGCCAGTTTCTGATAGCGCTTGTCCATCTCCTGATTAAGCCAGCGCAGGGCACTCAGTGCCTTCTGGGCATCAACAATGACCGGGGCCGCCAGGTGAGGCAGGCTGTTGAAGAGGGTCAGTTCCACCCTCTTGGGGTCAATCATAATAAACCTGATGTCGCAGGGGGTATTACCCAGCAGGAGGCAGCAGATAGTGGCATTTAAGCAAACCGTCTTACCGCTACCGGTGGCCCCGGCGATAAGCAGATGGGGCATCTTGTCCAGGTCGCCGGCCACCGCCTCGCCGCCGGCCCCCTTGCCCAGGGCCAGGGCCAAACTGGAGCGGGCCAATATCTTCTGGAAGGCATTGGTCTCGATAACCCCCCGCAGACTGACGACACCGGAAATGGTATTGGGTACCTCAATGCCCACCACCGACTTACCCGGCACCGGAGCTTCAATCCTGATACTGGGGGCTGCCAGGGCCAGTGCCAGGTCATTGGCCAGTGAAGTAATTCTCTCCACCTTGACCCTGGTTCGGGATAGCTCCTTCTGCCTGACAACGACATTGCCCTCCTTATCCTTCTCCCTTAGCTCCTTCACCTTGCGGTCCCAGCCAGGCTCAACACCAAACTGGGTAACCGTAGGGCCGGCGTTTATCTGGACCACCCTGGCCTCAACACCATAGCTGGCCAGGGCCTCCTCAAGCAGCTGTGCCCTCTTTATGTTATCGGCCTCACCAAACTCAACCTCGGGAGACCGGTCCAGGATATCAATCGGGGGCAACCGCCAGCCATCAACAACAACCAGTGATGACGACTGGCCGTATTTCTGCCACACCTCCTGAGCCACCTGCCTGAGGTCCGGTGGTGGCTTCAGCTCAGCCACCGCTTCTGCAGTCTCGCCGGCTCTAAGTTCTTCCCTGGGGATTTCGGGGGGCACCAGAACCTGTGGCGGGACCATTCCTTCAGCCCGAGGCGCCCTGGCCGCTGGCTGGATATAGGTTGGCTGCCTGAGATGGGGTTGGAATTCCTCCCTGGTTGGTCTGGGTGGCGGCACCCGGGGAGGCTTTGCCAACCAAGAAAAGGGGCTTACCACGACCCGCCAGATTGCCTGAGGCACCATCAGGATAACACCCAGCACAACCAGGGCCAGTATCCGCAGGATGCCGACCATGCCCAGGTCGCCGCCAATGATATCCTGGCCAAAGCTGCCGCCCAGGTCAAAGAGGGCCAGAACGCCCCAGGTAGCCAGAATGAAAGAAGCGACACCTAGCCACTTATTCCACTGGTAGAGCTTCCAGCGACGGGCCCAATCGGCTAGCTGGCGCCGCCATATTATACCTATTATGGTGATAACGGCCAGCACAATGAGGACCAGGCCCCAGCCGAACAGGCCCACCGTACCCTCAGTGACATCGTCCAGCCAGACGGTTATGTTTTCCCACTGCCATAACAATACCACCACCACCAGGGACACCAGGCTCAGCCGCCAAAACCAGCGGAAAAAGCCACCCGACGATGACCCTTTCTTGGCCGGCCTGGCCCCGGCCCTATTCCTGGTATTAGCCTTCTTTCTAGCCATATAACTCCTCACCAAGCCAGGGCTACACCTTTATCATCACCGGCACAATCATGGGACGGCGCTTGGTCCGCTCATAGTAAAAACTATTCAGGGCATCCCTGACCTTGGTGTTGATAACGTCCCACTCGGCAACACGCTTGCCACCATGGTTCACCACCTTGGCCACCAGGTCACGGCTCTCATCAAGCATGTCCTTGGACTCAATAGTATCAACGAAACCCCGCGATACGATATCGGGCCGCCCCACCAGCTTGCCCGACTGCTGGTTAATGGCAATAATGGCCACGACGATGCCATCCCGTGATAGCATCCTCCGGTTGCGCAGTATGACACCACCGACATCACCAACACTGAGGCCGTCAACATAGACATTGCCCGAAGCCACCCGGCCGACTATTTTGCCCGACTGGGGACTAAGCTCAAGAATATCGCCATCCTCCAGGATGAAGGCGTTCTCCTTGGGGATGCCCAATGACTGGGCCAATCTGGCGTGAAGGCATAAGTGGCGGTACTCGCCGTGAATAGGGATGAAAAACTTGGGCTTGATCAGATTCAGCATCAGCTTTAGCTCTTCCTGGCTGCCATGGCCGTGGACATGAACCTGGGATACCTTATCGTAATATACCTGGGCGCCCTGCTTGAACAGGCTGTTTATTGTCCTTGAGACCAGGGACTCGTTGCCCGGGATGGGCGAGGCCGAAATAACCACGGTATCGCCGCTAACGATATGTAGCTGGCGGTGTTCACGGTTAGCGATGCGGACCAGGGCCGAGGTAGGCTCCCCCTGGCTGCCGGTGGTAATAAGGACAATCTTGTCATGAGGCAGGTTACGCAGCTCATCAAGCCGACCGATAATGCCCTCCGATGCCCTAAGGTAACCCAACTTGAGGGCTATCTTGGAGGTATCATTCATACTACGGCCGACAATAAAGACGCGACGCTGGTGCTTGGCGGCGGCGTCAATGACCTGCTGGACGCGGGAAATTAGTGAGGCGAAGGTGGTCACAATCACCCGTCCCGAGGCATTGGCCATAATGCGGTCTATGGTTTCACCGACCACCTTTTCCGAAGGTGTGTAGCCGGGCAGCTCAACATAGGTAGAATCGGAGAGAAGGAGCAAAACCCCCTGCCCGCCCAGCTGGGCCAGCCGGGAGAGGTCGGCTGGTTTACCGTTGACCGGCGTGTAGTCCAGTTTGAAGTCGCCGCTGTGGACTACGGTGCCTACCGGGGTATAGATGATGAGGCCCACGGCATCGGGCACACTGTGGCAGACGGGAAACATCTCCAGCCTGAATTTACCCAGCGTGAACTGGCTGCCGGGGGTAATTACCTTAAGCTTGGTCCGGGATAATGCCTTGCGCTCTTTAAGCTTGACTTCGATAAGACCCTGGGTCAGCTTGGTGGCGTAGACGGACACATTAAGCTGGGGCAGGATATAGGGTAGGGCGCCGATGTGGTCTTCATGGCCATGGGTGATAACGATACCCCTTATCTTGGGCCGCCTTTCCACCAGATAGCTAATATCAGGGATTACCAGGTCAATACCCAGCATCTCTTCCTCGGGGAACATCAAGCCAGCATCGATGACAATAATATCGTCACCATACTCCATGGCCATCATGTTCTTGCCGATTTCACCCAGGCCGCCGAGGGGGATTATCTTTAATCTTGCTCTGGCCATAACTCTAAGCCTAAAACATAGTCAGTTGCTGGGAAGGCGATTCCTCTTTAGCCTCGGGTATATCCCCGGCCTCAGCCAAAAGTCGCGGAATTTTTTGCATATCGGCCTCTATAACCCGGCGCAGGCTCTGCTGATGGAGGGCCGCTGCTGGATGATACATGGCGTAGTAGATAACGCCATCCCGCTTCTCGGCCCGGCCGTGAATCCGGCTTATGCTCTTGCCCGGGAAGAACAGGGCCATGGAATAGCGCCCCAGGGTGACCACTATCTTGGGCCGGATGAGCTCAATCTGGCGCTCCAGCCAGATGCGGCAGGCATCTATCTCAGCAGGCAGCGGGTCACGGTTAACCGGCGGGCGGTCCTTAATTACATTGGTGATATAGACCTGGTCCCGGCCTAAACCGATAGAGGCCAATAACTGACTCAGGTATTGACCGGCCGGGCCCACAAAGGGGCGCCCCTGCTGGTCCTCATGCCAGCCTGGTGCCTCACCGACAAACATTATTTCGGCATCTTCGGGGCCTTCACCGGGTACTGCTTTGGTCCGGTATTTATACAGCTCACACCGCCGGCAGAGGGCGATTTCCTCACAGAGCTCGCTCAGTGCTGACATTTTATCCTGCTAAAACGGATAAAAAACCTAACCACAACCTTTTAACTATGATAGCACTGTCAATATGTCAAGTCAATTTGGTATAATATAAATCGGCCTTATTCTGCTGTCCCGGTTTATTGACACTGCCCAAGGGCGGTTGTAGACTACCTGGTAGTAGCCACACCTTTAAGGAAAGGAGAAGATGAGCTTCCTAAGCCAAGCTGACCCAGAGATTAGCCAGGCTATTGGGCTGGAGGGCAGGCGGCAAGAAGAGACGATAAACCTGATCGCCTCGGAGAACTACGCCAGCCCGGCCGTGCTTGAGGCCCAGGGCTCTTTCCTGACCAATAAATATGCCGAGGGCTACCTCGGCAGGCGCTATTATGGCGGCTGTGAGAATATGGATATCATAGAGGGTCTGGCTACTGAGCGGGCGAAAGAGCTATTCCGTGCCCAGCATGCCAATGTCCAGCCCCACAGCGGGGCCCAGGCCAATATGGCCGCCTACTTTGCCCTGCTTAAGCCCGGCGACACCGCTATGGGGATGAGCCTGGCCCATGGTGGCCACCTCACCCACGGTGCCAGAGCCAGCTCCTCGGGCAGGTTATACAACTTTATAACCTACGGCTTAAGTATAGAAACAGAAAGGATTGACTTTCCTGAGGTGGAGAGGCTGGCCCTAAAGCACAAGCCCAAACTAATCGTCACCGGGGCCAGCGCCTATCCCAGAATTATTGACTTTGAACGTTTCCGCCACATTGCCGATATGGCCGGCGCCAAAATGATGGCCGATATTGCCCATATTGCCGGCCTGGTGGCCGCCGGACTTCACCCCAGCCCGGTGCCCTACGCCGATGTGGTAACCTCAACCACCCACAAGACACTACGCGGCCCGCGCGGTGGCTTCATACTGTGCCGTAGGGAACTGGCTTCAGCAATAGATTCGGCTGTCTTCCCCGAGATGCAGGGTGGGCCCCTGATGCATGTTATCGCCGCCAAGGCGGTCGCCTTCCACGAAGCCATGAAGCCCGGCTTTGCCGACTACCAGCGGGCAATACTGGACAACGCCCGGGCCCTGGCCGGCGAACTCCAGCGCCTGGGACTGCGCCTCATCTCTGGGGGCACTGACAACCACCTGATCCTGGTTGACCTTAGCGAAAGCGGGGTCAGCGGCAAGGAGGCCGAGGAAGCTCTGGGCCGGGCGGGCATTGTGGTCAACCGCAACACGGTTCCCTTTATTAATGACCAGCCACCCCAGATAGCCAACGGCATCAGACTGGGAACACCGGCGGTGACGACACGCGGACTGGGCGCCCCAGAAATGGAGCACCTCGCCTGTCTTATTGTAAAGGTGATTAATAATATGGGCAACACTGACACCCTAAATCAGGTGAGCCAGGAGGTCAGGGAGCTGTGCCATCGCTTCCCGGTGCCGGGCATTGATGACTGACACATTGTTAACCCCATCCCCTGTATCCCCTTCCCCTTACTAAGGGGAAGATTTATTTTAGAGGGGTTGACGCCCCTCTTATACTCACCCTAACTATAAACTTTTTTAGGGAAGTAGCCCAATACAACTCCTTTATTTTTGTTCCATGTAAGGAGAGTTTTAGAGAGGCGAAGCCTCTCCTAGACAACCAGTCCCCCTCTCCTTCAAAGGAGAGGGGGACTAAGGGGGTGAGGTAGGTAAGCAATAGTGTTATAATATATATGATATAAGTCAAAGCCGCATTTCAAGGGGGTTAAGCTAATGGACGAATTAAAGGTATTTACCGGCAACGGCCATCCCA
>JAUXAE010000075.1 GCA_030620035.1 Dehalococcoidales bacterium | reverse complement strand
CGGTAGGGCTCAAGGACCTTCTCAGGGCAGGCATCCAGGCAGATGGTGCAGTCGGTGCAGCTAGGGTTCTCCTCCCTGATGGCAAGTGAGCCAGTTGGTGGCTCCAGAGGGACATCAGTCCCAAGAGCCATGAAGCGAAGCCGGTTGCCATATCTCGGATGCAGCACCAGGGTGCTCTTACCCCAACGGCCCAGCCCAGCTCGTATGGCGGCTTCTTTCAGCTTTATTTCACCCCTACGGGGATAGCCCCATCGCCCCACCAGCTTAGCGGTAAAGCCCTGCTTGTGGATGAAACTCAACAGTGATTCCAGTTTGGGCCGGGCGTGTTTTTCAAAGCCGGACAACTGGAATTCACCTTCGACACCTCGGAATTCATCAAGGTCGTGCTGCGGTGTTGATTCCAGCCCCACAATTAGCAAATTTTCACCATCGGCTAGATGTGTAGCAGCAACCACATCAAACAAGGTGCTGGCATAAGCGGTTATTTCCTGGGCTAGAGTCATTCTGGCAACTTTCAATCTGAGGGTTTTTAGGTCTGGGCCTGCTCCCTGGCCTTCTGCCCTTGGCGGACCAGCTGGGCGAAGGAGTCGGGTTCTCTGACGGCCATATCGGCCAGCAACTTGCGGTTGATTTCAATACCCGACTTTTTCAGGCCGTCTATGAACTGGCCATAGGTGAGCCCCTGAGCCCTAGCGGCGGCATTAATCCTTAGAATCCACAGCCTCCTCAGGTCACCCTTTCGCTCCCGGCGGTGACTGTAGGCGTAACTCAGTGAGTGGAGCATAGACTCATGGGCTCGCCGGTAGAGGGAGTGGCTGGTTGCCCGATGCCCCTTGGTTAGTTTAAGCACCTTCTTGTGCCGTCGGTGAGCGGTTACGCCCTTCTTTACTCGTGACAAAATGGCCTCCTATTTAGCCAGTTCCGTAAGGCAGGAGCCTTTTTAGCCGGCTCCGGTCACTAGCAGCTACCGGCACCATCTCATCAAAGAGCCGCTTGGTCCGCTTTGTTCTGCGGCGGCGCAGATGGCTTTTCATGCCCTTGGCCCGCATCAGCCTGCCAGTGCCCGTAATATGAAAACGACTCTTGGCCCCTTTATGGGTCTTTAATTTTGGCATCTTATCCTTCCGCTATCTTGGCCTTCTGGCCAACCCTGGGTAATAGGATTATGTGTATCCTATGCCCAATCCTGGATGGCTGGCCCTCAATTGAGGCGACATCGCTTAAGTTCTGCGACATCCTCTGGAGCAGGCGAAAACCAAGCTCGGGGTGGGTAATTTCACGCCCGCGGAACATTATGGTTACCTTGACCTTGTCGCCTTCGGCCAGCTGCCTCCTGACCAACCTAGCCTTGGCTTCAAAATCGTGATCTCCAATCTTAGGTCGCAGCCGGACCTCTTTCAGCAGTGAAACCCTCTGGCCCTTCCTGGCCTCGCGCTCTTTTTTGGTCTGCTCATACTTATACCTTCCGTAATCCATAAGGCGGCATACCGGAGGCACCGCCGTGGCCGCTACTTCAACCAGGTCAAGATTGTGCTTCTTGGCTACTTCCCGTGCCTGATATAGGGGCATAATGCCTAACTGCTCCCCCTTCTCGCCGACGAGGCGAACCTCTCTGCCCCTGATCATCTCATTAACCCGCAGTTTTTTAATTATGTCCCTGTTTACCTCCTGAAGCACGAAATAGATTACGGCAAGAAACTATAGCATAGTTTGTAAAGCTAATCAAGTTACAGCAGCAAGTCCTTTGCCCTATCCCTTGTGGCCGTGGTGATGGTTTCTTTGAAACTAGCTAAGGGCTGGTTGGCCTGCTTGGGACCGCTGCGCAAGCGGACAGAAACAGTATTAGCGGCCACTTCCTTATCGCCAACCACCAGCATATAGGGTATCTTGTCAAGCTGGGCCTGGCGGATTTTCTGGTTTACTGTCTCTGAGCGGGCATCAACCTCCACCCGTACCCGGTCCTTTTTAAGTTCGGCGGCTATTTCATTAGCGTAATCTAGGTGGCGGTCAGCGATGGGGATTACCATTACCTGCACCGGAGCCAGCCATACCGGGAAGGCACCACCGTAATGCTCAATGAGTGAGGCCAGAAAGCGCTCCATACTGCCCAGTACAGTGCGGTGCACCATGGCTACTGCCTGCTCCCGGCCGTCCTCACCGATACAGGTAACACTAAAGCGCTGGGGCAGGTTGAAATCAACCTGTATGGTCGGCCCCTGCCAGGCCCGGCCGACGGCGTCCTCAAACTTAATATCTATCTTGGGCCCGTAGAAGACGGCCTCACCGGGGTCTATATCATAGGCAACCTTCTGGCGCTTAAGCGCCCGCGACAGTATCTCCGTGGCCTCATCCCAAATCTGGATGGTGCCGGCATACTTCTCAGGGCGGGTAGACAGCAGCACCTTGTAACTATCAAAGCCGAAGGTTTCAGTCATAAATAGGGCCAGCTCCAGGACAGCGGCCACCTCATCCTCTAGCTGGTCAAAACGGCAGAAGATGTGGGCATCGTCCTGGGTAAAGCCCCTGACCCGGGACAGGCCGTGCAGTACCCCGGAGCGCTCATAGCGATAGACAGTGCCCAACTCGGCATAGCGTATGGGCAGCTCGCGGTAGCTACGCAGCTTTGTCTTATAGATCAGGATGTGATAGAGGCAGTTCATTGGCTTTAAAATATATTCCTCTCCCTCTACCTCTATCGGGCTATAGAGATAATCATGGTAAAACTGCCAGTGGCCGCTGGTTTTCCACAGGTTCAGTTTGGCAATGTGGGGGGTATAGATGATGTCATAGCCCCGCCTGATATGCTCCTCCCGCCAGTAGTCCTCAATGAGCCGGCGGATGGTGGCCCCCTTGGGGTGCCAGCAGACCAGTCCCGGGCCGGCCTCCTGGTGGATACTAAACAGGTCAAGCTCCCGGCCCAGCCTCCTGTGGTCACGCCTGGCAGCCTCATCCAGCCTCTTCAAGTGTTTATCAAGGTCTTCCTTGGTGGCAAAGGCAACACCGTATATCCTCTGTAGCATGGGACGCTTCTCGTCACCCCGCCAGTAGGCACCGGCAATGCTGATGAGCTTGAAGGCGGCTATTTCCCCGCTGGAATCCAGATGTGGTCCCCGGCACAGGTCAAGAAAGCTACCCTGCCGGTACAGGCTGACCCTCTCTTCGGGGATTTCGTCAATTAGCTCCAGTTTATAGGGCTGGCTTGAAAACAGCTTCCGCGCCTCCTCTTTGCTGACCTCTTCTCTGATAAAGGGCTGGTCGGCGGCGATTAGCTCACTCATCTTGGCTTCAATCACCGGTAAATCATCGGGGGTCAGCCGACGGGACAGGTCAAAGTCGTAGTAGAATCCGTTCTCAATGGCCGGCCCAATGCCAAACCTGGCCTCAGGGAAGAGAGACAGAACCGCCTCAGCCATAACATGAGCCGCTGAATGCCGCAGCCTCTCCAGCTTTTCCGCCTTATCTTGCTGTTGCTCTTTTTTGGAGACCACTACCTTAAAACCCTCAGTCATTTAAATAAAAACCTCTCACCCCGTCTGGGTACGAGAGGTTTACCCCGGTGGCGCTAAGCCCACAGGAATATTATATCAGCAGCCGGCTGTAATGTGCAACCCGGTTATTAAATGAGCTCCTGATTATGTACCACTATAAAAGGGCGCCGATGGCAACGGCAAACAGTACAGCGGCGAAGACAATAGCCAGATTGATAATTACCAGGGTAGCTATCCACTCCCAGCGGGTGAGCCTCTTTATCACTGCTCTTACCAGAGCCTCCTCGGCCTTGGCCAGGGCCTTCTCTGCCTCCCTTCTGGCCGCCTCGGCCACTTCCCTAGCCCCGGCGGTGGCCTCTTTAGCCGCCTGCCTGGCCTTATCAGCCTCGGCGGTAGCCTTCTCGGTAGCCGCTTTCACCGCAGCCTCAGCCGTTCCCTTGGCCGCTCTGGCCACATCTTCAGCGGCCTCTTTAGCAGTTACCCCCAGTTGTTCGGCTCTGGCTATTAACTGCTGCAAGATCTCTATCGAGGCAGTAATAGCTTCATCCCCGGCCCTATTGGCCAATTCAGCCTTGTTGGCCGTGTTCTCAGCTGCTTTGAAGCCATTATCGGCGGCTTCCTTGGCCTCTCTTCCAGCCTCATCAACCCTCTCAGCAACTATACCCGATACCTTGGTGGCCGCCTCGATAGCCTCATCGCCGGCAATATCAGCCAGTTCAGCCTTACGGGCAGTCTCCTCAGCTATATGGAAGGCAGCCGTAGCCGCATCCTTGGCTTTCCTACCGGCAGCATCAGCCTTTCTGGCCGCCTCGGTAGACAGCTTGGTGGCCGCTTCGGTGGCGGCTGCTTTAGCCGCCGCCGCCGTTTCACCGGCCCGCTTGGCCGCCGTATCGGCCATCTTGATAGCCTCCTCAACGGCTTCCTTGGCGGCTATAGCTGTCTCCTCAGCCCGGGCGGCAGTCTCCTCGGCCGCCCTAGCGGCCACCATAGCCGATTCTTTAGCCGCCAGGGCTACTTCTTCAGCCTTGGCCGTAGCCTCTTCAGCAGCATATCTGGCTGCTCGAGCCGTTTCCTCAGCTTTTAAGGCTGCCTCTTGAGCCCTTTGAGCAGCTTCATCCGAGGCTTTAATGGCTGTCTCAGCGGCTTCCCTGGCTCCTTTGCCAGCCTCTTCTGCGGTACTGGCCGCCTCCTCCGATGCCTTCATTGCTTCATCAGCAGCCCTAGTAGCTGCCTTGGCCGTTTTTTCGGCTGTGGCTGCGGCTTCGCCGGCGGCTCTGGTAGCTACCTCGGCGGCCTTCTCTCCAGCTTGGCGGGCTTCTTCAGCCCTCTTTTCGGCCTCACCAGACGCCCTGGTGGCGTCTCCGGCGGCGGTACCAGCCCTCCGGGCGGCCTCGTCTGCCCTCCTAGCAGCCTCAGCGGCGGCTCTAATATTGGCCTCCATCTCGTCCAGTATTTGAGGCAATGGTTTTGTTAGGATTTTGGGAGGCTGCTCTGGATTCTTTTCTCCGCTTGGGCCGATGTTCCCTTTGGCCATTTTATCCCCCTTTCTCCGGATGACCAACTAGTGAAGTTTTTGTTGGCTTTTAATTTATTCTGTTCTCGTCCAAGATGTAAGTCTAGTCCATTAAACACAGCTCGTCAACTACTTTAATTAATTTTTCTGGAAGTGACGGCAGCAGGTATTGGGCTGGTTGCCAAACAAAAAGCTAACCTATTTAAAACAGCATGGGGAGCCTCTAAAGGCCCCCCATGTAAATCTGATGGTGCCGTAGGTATTAAATTAGTTTTTTAGGATTTAAGCCCTCCCCTAACGCTGATGGTCATCTCCCTGAAGGGAACGTCCTGGCCGCTTAAGCGGATGGCCTCTTGGGCCATCTGTACCAGCCCAAAGCAGCAGGGCACCTCCATGTGGACTACAGTCAGGCTGTTCACTCGGGAATGACGCAGGA
>JAUXAE010000022.1 GCA_030620035.1 Dehalococcoidales bacterium | reverse complement strand
TATTGGCACCCTCTGAGGCTATTCCCTGGCATATGTCAAGCCACAGATCTACATGCTCATCATCTACGCCCATTTCCTTAATCTTAGCGTGGAGTTTGGCATAGGATTTGAGTTGGGCGACACTGGTGTCGTGTTTCTTGGTGTCGACCACCAGCTTCCTGAGCTCGTCAACGTACTCTGTCATCCCTAATGGCAAGGGTACGATGCCCTCTCTAAACTCATCAACGATGTTGACCACGGAGCCCTTGGCGACCCCAACCTGCTGGGCAATCTCGTCGTAGGACAATCCGGTAAGGAATAGCTTGATGACCTTGTGCTTTTTGGTTAGAGTCAATTCCTTCATTTTGTTCTCCTTTGCAGTGTATTTTAAATACTCATTTGACCATTTGACTGTCTGACCGACCATTTGACCGTCAGTCAAAACAATGTATATGGTCAATAATTGGAAATGCGCTTTATACTCTTTTCCGATAGCTTAACGAGCCGGAACAGCGGATGACCTGGTAGATACCCGGGGTATGTGCCATGTTATCCACCGGTGAAAAGCGCCGGTGCTGTTTCTTGATATCAGTGGCAAAGAGATTCAGATACGTCCGTACAGAAGAAAGGCTGGAGTGCCCCAGGATTTTTTGTAAACTAAAGATGTCACCGCCATTCAGTAGGTAATTCTTGGCGAAAGTGTGCCTGAGGGTATGAGGTGAGCATCGCACGCCAGATATACCGGCTCTCCTTCCGGAACGCCGGAGCATTTGCTGTACCCCGTTTCTTCCGAGTGGTAGCCCTTTATCGTTCAAGAAGAGGTTATTAACACTATATGTCAGCGGCTCAGGTCTGTAGTGGTTGATATACTTCCAGAGTATTTTCTGAACCAGAGCACCCGCAGGAACTATCCTCTCATGACCTCCCTTGGCCATACGGAGCTTGATTTGCCCCTCAGGCAGGTTTATATCCTCCACATTGATATTTACCAGCTCAGAAACTCTAATCCCGCAGTCAAGCATCAAGAGCAGCATCGTCAGGTTTCGGTATCCGGTGCCGTTGATCCGTGAGCAAACATCTATGAGTTTACCGATCTGTTCGGAACTCAGGGTATTTATCAGCTTATTCGTTGCCTTCGGCACCGGTATCTTGGCCATAAGTTTTGTGGCTACATACTCTTCTCGTTCGGCCCATGAAAAGAATGCCTTAAGCGTCCGGACGTAGCCCTGCACCGTGGCCCCCGACAGTGGCTGTCCGCCACGAGGTGTCCTGGCCTCCACCTGCAAGTACCGGATGAAAGACCTGATGTCGTTCTTATTGATTTGGTCAATTTCGATGGAACAGTCACTTGATTTGAGGAAGTTCAGGAATCGATAAAGGAACGCCACATACCACTCGATAGTTTTGAGGCTTTTGCCCTCTGTCTGGCATGTGAGCCGGAACCCTTCGATAAGGTTTTGTAGCTCCAATTCACCGGTTTCCATTTTGACCTCCTAAATAATCAGGTTGACAAGGTCTGTAATAGTCAGGTTGACAATTTTGCTGAGGCCAATAAAAAATCGGCCTCTTTCAAGGCCGATTCCAGCAATTTTAGCTTTGATAATGGTTATCTGGTAGGCCGTACAGGTCTCGAACCTGTGACACCCTGATTAAAAGTCAGGTGCTCTGCCAACTGAGCTAACGGCCCACATGCCCAAGCCAGTTTATCAGATACCAGGCCTGTGTGCAACCAGCTATGGAGTTATTCCCCAGATACTATAAAACATCATAGCCCACATGGGCCTAAATGCGAAGAGGGCGTCTCTTGATTTACCGACCGGCTGACCAGAAGGGCAATGCTTTCGCAGCCGCCTAAGATACTGATTGACAGACACTGGCCGGCGGGATAATATGGTGTCTATATGTCGTTGCCGATCCTGGCCATCAGGAACCTGACCCGGCGCCGCACCGGACTGTACTCACCATCCTGGGTGTGGCCATAGCTATTGCCTTCACCGTGACTATCCTCAGCATCAGCGAGGGGCAAACAGGGCTCAGAAGTTACCAATTACCGACAGTCTTCTGGGCCCTTCTTTTATTTATCAAATACTGTCCGCTAAAGGAGGTGGTGCTTATGGACCGTAAAGGCACTCAGGAAAGACCGAGAATAAATAAAGGAGATAGTTATAATGTCTAAATTCCATAGCACAGTAAGTCGACGGGACTTCATGAAGGGGCTAGGCTTGGCCGGTGTCGGTGTTGAATGGGCTCGGGAGTTACCAACCAGAGAGAGGGTTCCTTAGCGGGTTCTCAGGGGCAGGTTACTGTGATAGGTAGCGGATAAAATCCTCAATTTCAGACTCACCACTGCCTGCCTGTGGCCCTTGGCCGGTCTGGTCGGCATTATCCTCCACTTCCGGCTCAGCCTGTGTCCCCAGGTTTTCAATCCTGTGCTCAAATTCGGCGGCCATTCTGGCCGACTTATACTCGGCGCCGCCTATGTCTTTCCGGTCGTCCTCTTCCGAGGCGGCCGCGGCCTCAGTAGATACCGGTTCGGTTTCCTGCTCAGCCGTTTTCAGCACTCTCTTAGCCAGCTCTCCAGCCCTTTTCCCTGTCTCAGTTACTATCGTTTCAACCAAAGAGGTTGATGCCTGCTCAGCCTTGAGCAATATGGCCTGTCTTATCTGGTCGGCAACCTCCAGGCTCCTGGAGTTCAGCTCTTCCCTGGTCTGGGCAACAATCTGCTGAATCCTCTGCTCATACTCGCCAAGAGCCGTCTCGGCCTGCCTCTCGGCCCGCTCCCTTAGCTGCTTGCTTATTCGGGCAATAAACCGCTCCGCCTCCTTAGCTACTGAGGCAACCCCCTTAGCCAACTCTTGCCCAGCTTGGACTTTTTCCATCTCTACCACCTCCCAAACTCATCTCAGTTCGGCCTTTATTTTCTGTAGCTTCTGGTACTACACACTACTATTCTGAGCCATTTTTGAGCCAGTTGCAATTACCCAATAGTAATATTTAGGCTAGAAAATAGTAATAGGTAGAAAGTTTAAAGACAGAGACAGTCCGGGGACTGACCCAGTTATTGAGATAAGGGCGGTCATTGTAGTAGAATGAGAGTCTATAACCTTATGAATAAGAAGCCAATTAATGAGTTTCCCTTCCCTCAGCTGACCATCGGGGTAATGGGCTCGGCCGGGGGCGAGTTGGAGGCCGAGGTCTGCCGGCGAGTGCGTCGCCTGGGGGCGGCTATAGCCAGCAGGGGGTATGTTCTCATCACCGGGGCCTGCCCTGGCCTGCCCCACGAGGCCGTCCTAGGGGCCAAGGAGGCCGGGGGCATCGTGGTCGGCGTCTCCCCGGCCCTGAATCTGGAGGAGCACGTCACCAAGTACCGCTCCCCTACCCGGGGATATGACGCCATTATCTATACCGGCAGTGGTCTTATGGGGCGTGAGATAGAGAATATAAGGAGCTGTGATGTTGTCATCTTTGCCGGGGGTCGCTCGGGTACGCTGGGTGAGTTTGCCATTGCCTATGATGAGGCCAAGGTAATCGGCGTTCTGGAGAATACCGGTGGTATCACCCAGTACCTTAAGGAAATCATCGGCATGGTGCAAAAGGAAACCGGGGCCATTGTCTGCTACGATGACAACCCAGACCGTCTCCTGGACCAGCTAGAGCACATCTATCAAGAGCGCATCTTGCCCCATTACACCAAGCTGATGGAGAGCCATAACCCAGACGGCGAGCCCGATGCCTAGCCTACTCTAGTGGAGACTATTGAGCTTGGCACGCTGGTGTGCTAAACTTAAAAACTATGGCTAAAAAGAAAATCAAGGTCTTTATATTCAGCCAGCAGCCCTTTTTCCGTCAGGGTATGGTACACTCGCTTGCCGATAAGGAGGATATCCAGATTATCGGACAGGCCAGTGTCACCGACAAGGTTCTATTAACCATTGAGGTGTTGCCCCCCGAGGTAGCCATTATTGACATCGACACCCCGGCTGATAGCGGCCTGAATCTAGCCGGCAGATTAAAACAGCTCGTTCCCAGTGTATCCGTAATTGTACTTACCTCGAAGCCCAGTGATGACCAGCTCTTTAAGGCACTTTCCAACCAGGTGGTCGCCTACCTTAGCAAGGAGGTCGGCGGTGATTTCCTGGCTGGTATGGTGAGGCGTGTCGCCCGCGGCGATTACCCCATAGATGAAAGCCTATCCCGCCAGCCCGAAGTAGTGGCTAAAATACTCCAGCAGTTCCAAGAAATATCGACCAAGCAGGAGGCGGAAGCACTGGTGGCACCGCTCACCATCCGAGAGGTGGAGATCCTCAAATATGTAGCCCAGGGCTATGCCAATAAGCAGATAGCGGCCAAACTCAACATCAGTGAACAGACTATCAAAAACCACATCACCTCAATAATGGCCAAGCTGAATGCCAACGCCCGCACCCAGGCAGTGGTTATTGCCGTTAAGAAGGGCCTAATCTCAATCGGATAGAGATGCTGGGCCAAGAAACCTTAAACCCGATCCACGAGATTGCCTTAGCTAGGGCCAAAGGTCCGACAACGACCAAACCGCTAATACCTCTACGACTACACTGTCCCCTCTGGGGGCTATGCTATGCCCGCCGAGCAGTCGCCTAAGCTCGGCAACATAATGAAAGGGCTGAAGATTGAAAAACGGCCAGGGGCAGTGTAAAATGACCCGAAGGAACAAGGCATGACCACCTCAGCACTTGATGAACTGTGCATTAACACCATCCGCTTTCTGGCGGTGGATGCGGTGCAGAAGGCCAACTCGGGCCATCCGGGGGCGCCTATGGGGATGGCGCCCATGGCCTATGTATTATGGCATCGGTATCTAAAGCACAACCCCAAAGACCCAAAATGGCCCGACCGGGACCGCTTTATCCTTTCGGCGGGCCACGCTTCGGCCATGCTCTATGCCCTTCTCTACCTTACCGGCTATGACCTTTCGCTTAAGGAAATCGAAAATTTCCGCCAGTGGCACAGCCAGACCCCGGGTCACCCTGAGTACGGGCTGGCCCCGGGTGTTGAGGCAACCACCGGGCCGCTGGGCCAGGGCTTCAGTAATGGGGTGGGTATGGCCATAGCTGAGCGGTGGCTGGCGGAACACTACAACCGCCCGGGATATGAAATTATCAACCACTATACCTATGCCATTATCTCCGATGGTGACCTTATGGAGGGCGTCTCATCAGAGGCGGCCTCGCTGGCGGGACACCTAAAGCTGGCTAAGCTCATCTACCTGTACGACGATAATGACATCTCCATTGAGGGCAGCACCGACATTACCTTCACCGAGAATGTGGCCCAGCGCTTCCAGGCCTACGGCTGGCAGGTCATCGGCCCCATTGATGGCATGGATATAGCCAGTGTTGATGAGGCCATCGTTACCGCCCGGCAGGAGAGCGGCCGCCCCAGCCTGATTATCGCTAAAACCATCATCGGCTACGGCAGTCCCAACAAACAGGGCACCGCCGTCACCCACGGTGAGCCGCTGGGTGAGGAGGAGGTCCGCCTGACCAAGAAGCACCTGGGCTGGCAATATCCCGAGCCCTTCACCGTACCCCCTGAGGTCTTGAGCCACTTCCGCCAGGCTGTGGAGAGGGGGCAGCGACAGCAGCAGGAGTGGCGGGCGAGATTTAAGGCCTACCGCCAGGCCTATCCCCAAGAGGCCCGCCGGCTGGAACAGGACCTTAAGGGCGACCTGCCCAATGGCTGGAACAGCGAACTGGCCGACCTGTTTAAGAGTCAAGACAAAGCCATGGCCACGCGTGAAGCCTCAAGCCGGGTGATGAATGCCATTGCCCTTAAAGTCCATTCACTGATGGGCGGCGCCGGCGACCTGGCCCCGTCCACCAAGACCATCCTGAAGGACAAGGGAGACTACCAAGCCGATGACTACCGCGGCCACAATATGCACTTCGGCGTCCGTGAGCACGCCATGGCTGCCATAGCCAGCGGCCTGGCTCTTCACGGGGGCATCATCCCCTATACGGCCACCTTCCTTATCTTCTACGACTATATGCGGCCACCGGTACGCCTGGCGGCCTTTATGGGAATACGGGTAATCTACATCTTTAGCCATGATTCCGTCGGCTTGGGAGAGGACGGGCCAACCCATCAGCCCGTTGAGCAACTGGCCGGCCTGCGCTCGGTGCCCAACCTGGTAGTTCTCCGCCCCGCCGATGCCACCGAGACAGCCGAGGCCTGGCAGGTGGCCCTGGAGCGTCGTCAGGGGCCGACGGCCCTGGTGCTCACCCGTCAGAAGCTACCCATTCTGAACAGGGAGGAACTGGCCCCGGCCAGTGGCCTACGCCGTGGCGGCTACATCCTGTGGCAGGCAGATGGGCAGCCAGATGTCATCCTCATCGCCACCGGCTCTGAGGTGCCTATTGCCCTTGAGACCGGCCGGATTCTGAAGGAGAGTGGCGTTGTCAGCCGCGTTGTCTCACTGCCATCCTGGGAACTGTTCGACGCCCAGCCGGCAGAATATCGCCATAGCATCCTGCCCCCCAGCCTAAGGGTGCGGGTCTCTATCGAGGCCGCCTCACCAATGGGCTGGGAGCGATATGTGGGGCAAGATGGCACCATCATCGGGTTAGACCGCTTTGGCGTCTCGGCCCCGGGCAGGGTGATTTACCAGCAGTTCGGTCTGACCGCTGAGCATATGGCCGACGAGGCACAGCGTCTGTTACACAGGAGGCAGAGATGACACTAACCGTAGCCCTGGCCGCCGACCACGGCGGCTTTGACCTAAAGCAGCAACTGCTCACCTGGCTGCAAAACCAGGAATATAAGGTGCTGGACTTGGGTGCCCATGAGCTCAACCCCAGCGATGACTACTCCGATTTTGCCCAGGCAGTCAGCCAGGCGGTGGCCCAGGGTCAGGCTGAGCGGGGCATCCTGCTCTGCGGCAGCGGCGTCGGTACCTGCGTGGCCGCCAACAAGGTGGCCGTCATCCGGGCCTGTCTCTGCCACGATACCTACTCGGCCCACCAAGGCGTGGAGCACGTTGATATGAATGTCCTCTGCCTGGGGGCACGCGTTATCGGGTTGGAGCTGGCCAAGGAGCTGATAACCGCCTTCCTTAAGGCACGCTTTTCCGGTGAGGAGCGCCACCGCCGCCGCCTCAAGAAGGTCCTGTCCCTGGAAAAAGGGGCCGGGCAAGGAGGAATCTAGCATGGATTCAGGCATGATTGGTCTGGGGCGGATGGGGAGCAATATGGCGCGGCGTCTGCTCGGTGGCGACTACCCTGCGCCACCAGTTCGGTGGCCACCCGATGAAAAAGGCCAAATGACAGTCAACTACTGTGAACCTTCCCCAGCCAGGGCCTGAAGACGGCGGAAGCTCTCAGCCGGATTTGTCTCTAGGAATATGGCACTGCCTATATAGATGACATCAACCCCGGAGCGGGCCACCCGGGCGATGTTGGCCTCCTTTATGCCACCGTCGATGCCTATCTCCAGGCCGGGTCGGGCACGGCCTAATTCGGCTACCTTGTCCAGCACCTCGGCTATGAACTGGCTGCCGTAGAAGCCGGGGTGAACCGACAGAAAGAGGACACTATCCACATCATCGGCCAGGGTTAGTATCGCCGAGACTGGAGTCTCAGGGTTTAGGGCCAGGCCCACCCCCAGGCCGAGGTCCCTGGCCTGTGAGATAACCTTCTCTGGTGAAGGGGTGGCCTCATAGTGAAAGACTATTTTCTGCGCCCCGGCCTGCTTAAAGCACTCAATATACTCCTCCGGGTGTTCTACCATCAGGTGGGCCTCCCAGCCCAATTTCATGAAGACAGCGGCCAGTTGCTGGCAGGTTATGCTCCGTGAGGGCACAAACTGGCCATCCATTATGTCAAACTGCACATAAGTGGTGAAGGCCTCCGCCTGGCGCACCATGGCCTTGAGTTTTCCGGGGTCATCAGTGAGAATGGCCGGCACTATCCTAGCTAGTCTGGACACTACAACTCCCTGATGGTCAGGCTGATATCATATACCCGTTCCATAGATAGAGCCATTGTAGATAGGGGTGCATCCTGTGTCAAGGTCTTAAAGGTGATTGACAGCCTCTGGCTGCTGGCCTAGAATTGGAGCACTCTGTAGCCAGCCCTTTAGAAAGGAAACCTAGAACAATGGCTTTGAAGAGGATTGGCGAGAAGTACCATTGAAGAGAAAAACAAGACGGCTAAACAGGGGTTTCCAGATGCCCAATTCATGTAATAGGAGGCTGATATGGCTAAGAAGAAGCTGGGCAAGATAGAAAAACCGGAGGCCAGCAAGTTCAAGGGTAAGAAGAAACTATACCTCGTCCCCCTCCTGTTCTCCTGGCCGGGTGCTCCCGAGGAATACATTAAGAAGCTCAATTCCTACTGGCAGCAGGTAGCCGAGCAGCTGGCCAACCTGGAGTCCAAGATGGGCAGGGTCAGTCGCATTTACCACGAGGCCATCACCGAAACCGGTAAAGAGGGGCTGAAGGCCCTTAAGAGGCTGAGTCCGGCCAGTTTCCAGATAGTCAGCGATAAGCGTCACAATGGGGCCAAGTTTGAGCTGATCGAGGACAGGGAGCTGATTGAGCAGAGTTTGGACTGGGAGAGGCTGCTGTTTACCGGCTTTGTCAGTCAGAAGGTGGCCAGGATAGTCTCCGATTTCTTCCTAGAGGCCTCAAGAAATAGGTATCAGCACATCGCCCAGAGGATATCCAAGACCCTTAAGGACAATGAAGCGGCGGTACTCTTCATCCGTGAAGGGCACCTGGTGCAGTTCCCCAAAGACCTGGAGGTCTTCAGTATCGCCCCACCGGTGCTGGATGAGATTCACCGCTGGCTGAGAGAGCGCCCAACAGCTCAAAAGAAGGACGAGACAAAAAAGGGTAGTGATTGATGATTTCGCTGCCGCTGGTCAGCCAGATAGCGGGCATATCTTTACTCTACCCCACACACCCATCTGGTCATCCTTGATGACTACGACTCCCAATACCCCGCTAATGCCCCGGGCAAATTCAAGCCCCTTGGCAATGTCATCAACCCGGATAATTAAATTGCCGGCTGCGGTGGCCACAGCATCGGCCAGGGCCGCCGACCGGGAAACTACCACCACGGCATCAGCCCTACCCAGACTCATTGAGTGGCCCACCGTCCCCGATGAGGTACAGACCCCCAGTGGGGTATCGGCACCCTTTATCTCCAGACCAATCTTACCGCTTAAAGGAGACCGGCCGGCATAGATACCGACTACCCTATCACTCAGGCTCTTCAGGTATATGTCGCCCCCGTTCTCAACAATCACCTCCGGGGAAAAGGCGGCTAGCCCGCTGCCGACAAACTCGGCGATGGCACCGGCGACGGCGGCCATGGGACCAACGCCGGCTTTTTCGGCTAATGCCGCCATCTCTTTTATAATCTCGGGGGCATTCTGGGCCACGGACACCGGTGCCAAGGAGGTAGCAAACACCGGCCGCTGCTCAATATAACCCTCCAGCAGACGGCGGCACTTCAGCACCAGCCGGTGAGCCTCTCTCTTAAGGTTGCTCCGGGCGCCAATATATAGGTCGGTCTCCCCGACGGCGACACTAAAAGAGACAAGGTCTGGGCTTTTAACCCAATGTCGGTAGGTTCTGGGCTGGTACATCAACTAGAAATGCAGTTCCATCGCCCTTGGCGGGCAGGCCTGGATGCACAGGCCACAGGCGATGCATTTATCACCATAGAAACTGACCTCTCTGGTTACCGGGTCAACCTCAAAGGCATAGGTAGGACAAATGGTTATACAGGCGCCGCAATGGGTGCACCTTTCCTCATTGCGGATAACATCCTGGCTGAGAGACTGAATCCTAACTCCGGCCTCGGTCAAATAGCGGATACCCCTATCGTAGTCAGCCTGTTCTCCCCGTAATTCCAGAACCATCAGCCCTTCTTCATCCGGGGTAACCGAGGCCTTTAGGATGTTGAATTCAAGGTTATAATCCTTGATTAGCCAGTAGACGATGGGTCGGTCTACCAGGCGCCGGGGAAAACGGAGCACTATCCTTCTGGACACAATCATGGTTCTGCCTCGTTATGTCAACTTCTATTCCTCTAGCGGTCTTTCCTTTAGCGGTTTAAAGGTGACCCCCGATTCCACACCGGGCAGGGGTGCTACCGGCTGGGTCAGCCGGAATTTACCGGCCAGCAGCCATTCCTTTAGGGTAACGGCTATCTCCACCGCCCGCGGGTAGCTTGACAGCGAAGCCGTGGGCACCTCCTTACCCCGAACGACTATCCTACCGCTCCTTAGCTCGGCATAACTGACCTCGCCCAAAACATCCCCCTTCCTCTGGGGATAGGCCTCGGAATAATCAATCACCGGAGCCAAGATATCAGCATCGGTTACCGCGGTATACCCCAGGATTTCCTCAGAGAGTATCGGGATGGGCACACCAATACCCACCGTAATGGTGCCGCCATAGCCCTGCATGCTGGCTCCCATCAGCCATCTGGGCTTCATCTGCTTCAGGTCACCAATCACGGCCAGCGTCCCGGCTGGCCTCTTGGGCACCCCGGCCTCGTTCCTGAGAACATCGGGGTTATGCTGGGTGCCCGGCCAGGCAACATAGCCGATGCCACCACCCAAGAATATTCTAGTGCCGATGCCAATGGTCTTATAATAGGGGTCGTTGAGCAGTGGTGATAGCTGCCCGGCACTACAATAATTGGCGTTACCCAGACCAGGCTTTAGTATGCCCATGTAGGTGTAAATCACCCTATCTGACAGGTTGACGGCGACACTGTAATTCTGGTAGGCATTCCTAATATTAAACAATACCGCCTCATTGACATCCCTGATGTTCAGCCAGGTCTCAAGCTTCTTCCTCGGGTGGCAATCAGTCCCGTAGGCGGTGGCCACCAGCCGGACATCCTTACCGGCCACCAGCTCCTCAATGACATGGCCGCCGCCGTAATTAAACTCACCGGGGTGGACCCTGTTCCTGGGGTCATCTTCGGGCAGGGCATTGGCCCCAATGAAGATGTCCACCGCGGCCAGGCCGATATAGGCGGGAACATCATTAAGATAGACCCGGCCGCCGCCAAGCTTGATTCGGGGCTTAGAGTGGCCAATATTAAGGTAGGCACCGGACGAGCACATCGGCCCAAAGGTGCCGGTGGTAACCACATCCACCTCCTGGGCCGCCCTTTCTAGGCCCTTCTCCCTGACGATGCCGATTATCTCCTCAGCGGTAACCACCACCGCCCGGCCGCTTTCAAGCTTCTTATTTATTTCCTCAATCGTCTTGGCCATAAAATCTCTCCTTAATCGGTACCTTACTTAAAGGCATATCGGGATAGCTCTCCCATGGCTAAAGACTAAAGAACATTATATTACAACAATCCCGCAGTTTTCAATCTATCCGGTCAAACTGGCCCAGAATACCCAGGGTATAGACCTAATCCGGTACCAAAGTATGCTATTTTAAGTACCATTGGGTGATTTACCTTGGCCAGTATACTGCTATAATTATATATAGCCAGGTATATCCAGGTAGTACCAGAGGGTTATGAAATGGCGGTGACGGTAAACGGCCAAACCTACTACCGAACTGCTGAAGTCTGCCGAGCGGTGGGCATAAGCAGAACTACCCTATTCCGCTGGCTTAAGGAAGGCATCCTAAACGAGGCTGTCTACCGGGATAGGCGAGGCTGGAGGCTGTTTACCCAAGATGAAGTGAGCCGGCTAAAAGCGGAGGCCAACCAAATCAATAAAACTAACTAATTTGGGCACACCAGAAAATGGGCAAGGAAAACTCCATTTGACACTATCTTACCGTTGAATTTCTTGACAAATGACACATTTGGCTATAATATATTCATACGTCACCGGGTAGTTGCGGCCTTTATCGGGCTAACAACCAAGAATTTTGGCAACTAAAGGAGGCACTAAAGTGAAAATAGAAGATCTGCTCAAACTAATGGTAGATAAAGGGGCCTCAGACATACATCTAAGGGTGCCCAGCCCACCAGTACTGCGCATTGACGGCGCCCTGATAACGCAAGACGACATGCCACCGCTCACAGCCAAAGATATCGAGTGGCAGTTTGAGCAGATTACCAACCAGGAACAAAGAAATACCTTTCTCAGGGAGATGGAGCTGGACTTTGCCTATAGTCTTCCCGGCTTAGCCCGGTTCCGGGTTAGTGTCATAAAACAAAGAGGCACATTAAGCATCGCCTTCCGGCGGGTGCCCTTTGAAATCCCATCCATTGACCAGCTGGGGCTGCCCCAGATTTGTAAGAAGCTTATTCTCAGGCCAAGGGGGCTTATTCTAGTCACCGGTCCCACCGGTAGCGGCAAGTCGACTACCCTGGCCGCCATGATTGACTATCTGAATGAGCACGCCTCGAGGAATGTCATTACCATTGAAGACCCTATTGAATACCTATACAGCAACAAAAAATGCCTCATCGCCCAGCGCGACCTGGGGGACGATACCAGATCCTTCGCCGCTGCCTTGATACACGGCCTGCGCCATGACCCCGATGTAATCGTTGTCGGTGAGATGCGCGACCTAGAAACCATAGCCACCGCCATCAGTGCCGCTGAAACCGGGCACCTGGTACTGGGAACACTGCATACCACCGATGCCGCCCAGACCATTGACCGGATTGTTGATATTTTCCCACCAAGCCAGCAACCACAGATTAGGCTACAGCTATCGCTAGTGCTAGAGGCGGTATTATCACAGACCCTGCTGCCCCGTCTTAAGGGCGGGGGCAGAATAGCTGTCTTTGAAATTATGCTGGCCAACTCGGCGGTTAGAAACCTGATACGCGAGCACAAGGCCTTTGAACTGCCCAATGTCATGCAGCTCCATGCCAGGGAGGGGATGCAGACCCTGGACCAGGCCCTGGCCGACCTGGCGAGGAGCGGCCTGGTTAGTCAAGAAGAGGCCATGATGAAAAGCAGCCATCCCGACCGCCTGACCAAGCTACTCCAGCTTAAATACCACTCGCTGGTGTGATAAAATTGTACATGATATCAGTTGTTGTCCCGGCCCTTAATGAGCAGGA
>JAUXAE010000087.1 GCA_030620035.1 Dehalococcoidales bacterium | reverse complement strand
CAACGCTGAGCAGATTTTAAGTTCGGAAATGCGCACCGCCACCAGAGAAGCTATTCTTGAGGAAACCGGCTGTGTGGTGGCGGTGCGGGATGTCTCCTTCAAGGTCCATCGTGGTGAGTTCTTTGTCATTATGGGGCTCTCCGGCAGCGGCAAGTCCACGCTGATTCGCTGCCTCCTCCGCCTTGTTGAGCCCACGGCAGGTAAGGTTACCATTAACGGGGAAGACGTTTGCAGCTATGACGAGAAGCAACTGGTTGAGTTGCGCCGCCACACTACCGGTATGGTCTTTCAGCACTTCGGTCTTTTCCCCCACCGCAGCGTTATTGATAATGTGGCTTACGGCCTGAAGGTCCGGGGAGTAGCCAAAGAGGAGCGCTACGCTCGGGCGCAGGAAGTGATTGAAAAGGTAGGCCTCAAGGGGTGGGAGGACTACCTTCCCAGCACCCTCAGCGGCGGCATGCAGCAGCGAGTGGGCCTGGCCAGGGCCCTGGCCACTGATCCTGAGATACTGCTCATGGATGAGCCCTTCAGCGCTCTGGACCCACTGATACGCCGCCAGATGCAGGATGAATTTATCGAGCTACAGGCAGAGGTCCAGAAAACGGTTCTGTTCGTGACTCATGATATCCATGAAGCCCTGAAGCTGGGCGAGCGCATCGCCATCATGAAGGACGGTGCTATTATCCAGATCGGTTCCCCTGAGGAAGTGATAGTCACCCCTACAGATGCCTATGTCCGGGAGTTTGTTCAGGATGCCTCACCGGCTAAAGTGCTGACCGCCAGCAGTATAATGGAGCCGCCTGGTGTCCTCCTCTATGAGTGGCAGGGGCCCAAGGCGGCCCTCAAAATCCTCCAAACTGGCGATGTGGACGACGCCTTTTTAGTAAGCCGGGGGCACAAACTACTGGGGCTGGTCACCGTAAGGTGCCTGGCAGAGCTAATCAAAAGTAAGGGTACCTCCCTTAAGGAGGCCCTCGAGCCCGACTCGGCTACCTGCTCTCCTGATACGGTAGTAGAAGAGCTGTTTCCCTTAGCCGCCTCCAATGAATGCATTGCCGTGGTCAATGACGAGGGGAAGCTTGTGGGCGAAATACATGCCAGCGCTGTACTGCTTAGCATGTCTCGCGAAGAGGGGACAGAGGAAAAGGCAGGCAAAGAAGTTACCACAAAAGGTAACGCAGACTAATGGTTGAATTCCCTGAGTTTCTTCGGATTCCGCTGGCTGAGTGGATTGACACCATAATGGACTGGGTGCTCACCAATCTTGCCGGCTTCTTTGACGCTATTGGTGATGGCGTTCTCTTCGGACTGCTCAATATTGAAAAGTCCCTTCTCTGGCTGCCATGGCTGGTAGTGGTAGCGGCCGTGGGACTGGTGGCCTGGCGGGTTATAGGGCGGTGGTGGGCCGGACTGCTCCTGGCGGGAATGCTGGTGCTAATCGGTAGTTTTGGCTACTGGGACCTGGCCATGATGACCCTGGCCATTATTATTGTCGCCGTGATTATCTCCTTAGCCCTCGGCATTCCCGCCGGTATCATTATGGCCCGGAGTAATCGTGTGGAATCGATTTTTAAACCCATCCTGGATGCCATGCAGACCATGCCCAGCTTTGTCTATTTGATTCCAGCCTTGATGCTCTTCGGTCTGGGCAAGGTGCCGGCAGTATTTGCCACCATCATCTACGCTGTGCCACCGGTTATCCGGCTGACCAACAGCGGCATAAGACAGGTCTCTGAGAGCGTAATTGAAGCGGCCAGGGCCTTTGGCTCTACCTCACGGCAGACACTATTTGAGGTTCAACTGCCTCTGGCGGTGCCCTCAATTATGGTGGGTATCAATCAGACAACGATGATGGCACTGGCCATGGTAGTGATTGCCTCTATGATTGGGGCGCGGGGTCTGGGCTTGGAAGTACTGCTGGCCATCAATCGCATTGAGATAGGCCGCGGTTTTGAGGCCGGGCTCAGCATTGTCTTGCTGGCTATCATCATTGACCGGATAACTCACGCCGTGGCCTCAAGGCAGAGTGTGCCAAATAAGCGGTAAATACTGGGGTGTCCCCACGGCCTTCAATTCGGCTGTCTGTCTGTTTACTTTTATTAAACAGCCTGGGTAAGAAATCCCCTATAGAAAATAAAGCGGGCCACTTCAGAGCTCTGTTAATCGTATCACCCGCAGCCTGTCTTCCCTTCAAATTGCGGAACAAGTCTTCCTCTAAATAGGCTGCATAGGTTCTGTTAAGCTTCGATAAGAATCACGGCAAAAGGTATTAAAATAATTGTTGACTTGTGGTAACTACAGTGGTATAGGCCACCTTATTATACTGCCAATGGCCAAGTGTCGCCGGCCCCCAAGCGGTGACTAAGTTTACTGTTGGGTATAGATAGCAGACAAAAGTAGCCGGTTGCCAGAGAATGGGTTTTGTACTATAATCTTACTATAATTGGAGTGTAATGGAAAACAAGGTTACCATCAAGATACCCAGGGAACTCCATCAGAGGTTGGGCCGAATGATATCAGGCACCGGTTTTTCCAGTGTCACCGAATTGATTGTCTTTGTGATGCGAACCCTGGCTTCTGGTGGGGAAATAGAGCCCGAGGATAGGCTAACGGCAGAGGAGGTAAGGGTGATAAGGGAAAGGTTAAAAAGACTCGGTTACCTAAAGGGGGAAGACTAATGAAAAAGGAACAAAAGGGTAAAGCCGTGTTGCTGCCGGCGGAACTCTATAATCAGATAGAGGAGAGGGTGAAGGCTACCGGTTTTAGCGGAGCAGACGACTATGTCATATTTGTCCTGGAGCAGGTTCTCAAGGAGGATGAGGCTTCTGGCCAAGAAGACGAGGCCGAGGTGAAAAGAAGGCTGAAGGCTTTAGGCTATATGGACTAGGAAAATTTGCTTAAAACATTATGGAGATAACCTCAATCCTGTTTGTAGTGGTGCTTTTTATGGCTCTTCTGGCTCAATATATGAGCATCTCAACCGGCATGGGCTACGGTATCACTCTGGCACCCTTGCTTCTAATCTTGGGCTTTTCACCGCTACAGGTTGTTCCCGCCGTGCTATTTAGTCAGTTTGCCGGTGGGACGATTGGGTCAATGGCCCACCATCGGTTGGGAAACATAGAGTTGGACTTCAAACGGGATGACAAGATAAAAGGGAGACTGAGACTATTAGGTTACCTGCCGAGGTCAGTTGATTCAAAGGTCATTTTCATCCTGGCGGTTTACGGCGTAGCCGGGGTTCTGGTGGGTGTATTCACCGCGGTAAGTATCCCCAAAATCGTTCTTGAAACCTACATCGGCATCATGATTTTGGGCATAGGATTGTTAATCCTTCTACGACGCAACCAGAAGAGCGCCTTTTCCTGGCGGGGTCTTATTGCCCTAGGATTGGTGGGCGGCTTCAATAAAGGAATAAGCGGTGGGGCCTATGTCGCCCTGGCTGCCGGTGGGCAGATAATAGCCGGCCGGGATTCCCGGAGTTCAGTAGGCAGCACCACGGTAGCCGTAACCATAGTATGTGCCGTCGGCTTCCTAGGTTACCTCTTGATGGGAGGGGATATTTACTGGATGCTTGTTGCCGCGGCCAGCATTGGTTCAGTGATAGCGGCGCCGTTTGCTGCCCTGACGGTGAAGAAGCTAGCCACCAAAAAATTGAAGATTATCATAGGGCTGGCCACTATAATCCTTGGTGCCTCAATTCTGGCCAGAACATTTATTTTCTAGAGGAGTTGGCTCATGCTGGACTTAAGTGACCTAGAGAATCGAACCATCTACATAGTAAGGGAGACCTACGCCGAGTTTAAGAGGCCGGCCGTTCTATGGAGCACCGGCAAGGACAGCACTACTATGCTCTGGCTCTGCCGCAAGGCCTTCCTGGGCAAAATTCCCTTTCCGGTAATTCACATCGATACCGGCTATAAATTCAGGCAGATGTATAGTTTCAGGGATAAAATTGCCAGGCAGTGGGGGCTGGAGCTGGTGGTCGCCAGGAACGAAGAGGCACTCAGAGAAGGCTGTGGCCCCGGGGAGGGCAAATTTGAGTGCTGCACCCGGCTGAAAACAAAAGCCCTGAGGGAGTGCCTGGAGGAGCACGGTTTTGATGCCCTCATTCTGGCCATAAGGAGAGACGAGCACGGTATCAGAGCCAAAGAGAGGTACTTCTCCCCTCGGAATGAGAACTTTGGCTGGGATTATCGGGACCAGCCGCTGGAGATGTGGGACCAATTCCAGGGGCTGGTGGCTGAGGGTACTCATATGAGGGTTCATCCTATTCTGCACTGGCGAGAGCTTGATGTCTGGGAATACATGAAGGGGGAGGGTATGCCTATAAATCCAATGTACTTTGCCCATAATGGCCAGAGATACCGCAGCCTGGGCTGTGAGCCCTGCACCCTGCCTATTGAGTCCCAGGCGGCCAGTATAGACGAGATAGTAGAGGAATTGAAGATAACCAAGATCGCCGAGAGGGCAGGCCGGGCCCAGGATAAGGAGAGGCTTTTTACTATGCAGAAGCTGCGCGCCTTGGGCTACATGTAAAAAAATTCTAGAATTCTAGGGGGTAAAAGTGAATCTAGGCGTTGTCATTGTAGGCCATGTTGACCACGGCAAATCAACCCTTATCGGCAGGCTTCTCTATGATTCGGAGACCCTGCCTGAG
>JAUXAE010000067.1 GCA_030620035.1 Dehalococcoidales bacterium | reverse complement strand
ATCATAAAGAGACGGGTCAGGAAGTCATAGTAGGGGGCAATCTTTTCAAAAAAGCTTGGTGCTACCATCTTAAATCAGAAATCCTACGGCAACGGCCACCGTGGTCAGTGAGTATATATAGACCATAAATCTATTAGCCGGGGCTACCTTAAGCGGGTCAAGATAGTACTTTTTGGCCACCGCTGCCGCCTTTACCGCCAGAGGTACCCCCAGAAAGGCCAGGGCACAGGCCGGGGGCAACACCCCCAGGAACAGAAGCACCGCCGTATAAACATACAAAACGGTGAGCGAACAAATAAACAGGTTTTTGGTATTTCGGGGCCCGATACGGTAGACAATGTTTTTCTTGTTGGCCGCCCGGTCCTCTTCATAATCGGGTATCTCATTGATCAGTATCATCGTCCACATCAGAAGCCCCGGGATGGCACCTATCAGCAGTATCTCATAGCTTAAGCTGGCCGAGTGGACAAAATAGCCCCAGGCGGTCAGCACCGACCCGTAGCCGACAAACATCATCACCTCGCCAATGCCCCGGTAGGCAAACCTGAGGGGCTTGGCCGAATAGAATATGGAGATGGCCGCCCCCAGCAGGGCCAGCCACAGAAGCCCGATGCCCACCTCAAGGGCCAAATATACGGCACACAGCAAGGCAAAGAAATAGAGTGAGAATATGGCCCCCAGGGCCTGTCTTGGCCTGATAATGCCGCTGGCTAGCACCCCGCTGCCCCCGGAATACGGGTTTTTGGCGCCTACTTTCTTCTGATCCGTCCCGTAAACGAAGTCAAGGGTGTCATTAAACATGGTCAGGCCTATCTGGACGGCGGTCGCGGCCATCAAGGCAATCAAGAAATAGTCCGGCCTGAAGATGCCCTCTGAGTAGGCAATGGCACCGGCCAATAGTACCGGCATAACCCCCTGGGGCAGGAAAACCAGTCTTGCCGCCTGCAGCCAGTGGCCAAATGTTATCTTTGGGCTAGTGACAGTCTTCAAGGACTTCCCTTAGGACAGCTTCAGGCACCTTGGTACCAATTTTATCATTTGTTTTGTGGAACCGGGTAAAGTCCTCAAGCAGGAAGAAGTCATTCCTGTCGGTTCGCCTCTTGTTATCATATCTCAGGGTATCCATAATCTGGTCTACGGATACATCGGCCGGTATTCTGGTGGGCAGGCCAATCTTCTGGAAGATGCCTTCTATCTTGCGGCACAGTTCATCCTTCATAAAACCGAGGGCACAGGAGAGCCTGGTCTCGGCCACCATGCCGATGGCAATGGCCTCACCGTGCAGCAGTTGGCCCATTTTTATTATCTCTAGGGCATGGCCGATGGTATGCCCCAGCTCTAGCTGGGGGTCAAGCTTGCCCTCAAAGGGGTCCAGTTTAAGAAGCTCCAGCTTCAGCTTAATGGTATGCCGGGAAATTTTATCTATTACCTCCCAGGAATAACCGCCGGCATTCTGCTCCAGATAGTCAAAGAAGTCCCTATCCTGACAGAGAGCGTGTTTTACCGATTCGGCAATGCCGGCCCTGATATGCCTGTCGGCAAGGCTTCTTGTAGTGGCCAGGTCAACAAAGACAAACTCCGGCGGATAGTATTGCCCGAAGAGATTCTTACCCTTCCGGTAGTTTACTGCCTGCTTTATGCCGATAGCGCTGTCAATCTGGGCCACCAGTGTCGTCGGAATATGGAAAAACCTGATGCCCCGGAAAAGAAGTGCCGCCAGCAGCCCGCCAAGGTTGCCGACAACACCGCCCCCTAGGCAGACAATAACGCTTGTCTTGGTGGCCCCGGCCTCCAGAATCTGGGCGGCCACTGCTTCCAGAGTGGACAGTGTCTTGCTGCCTTCACCAGCCGGGAATAAAACCAGGTGTGTTTCGGCGACACCGGCCAGGCTATCCTTGACCCTCGTTTTAAGAAGCCTATCAACATTTGTGTCGCTAACAATGAAAAACTTATCGGCCGAAAGTCCCCTGACATAATCGGGCAGTGCCTCCAGGGTGTTACTGCCGATGTATATCTTTCTGGTGGCGTTGTGGCCAATATCGAATTCTAGTGTTTCCATCCCTACCATCCTAGCCTTCTGGTTTGTAGCCGACAATCAAACAGGCAATGCCCAAGGTCTGGCTCTTACAAGAGACACCGGTAAAGCCACTACTCTCAAGCAGCCTCTTTATCTCGGCGTTCTTGGGCATGAGCTGGACTGAATTATAAAGGTATCTGGGCGCCCTTCTTTCTGTTCCCAGTACCCTGGCAATTATGGGCAGGATATACTTCATATAGAAAAGATAAAAGCCCTTAAGCGGCTGGTGCTCCGGTTTGGTCAGGTCCTGAATGATGAAGACCCCGCCCGGTTTCAGGGCCCTGAAGACATTCTCGGTGGCCAGGTTCTTATTGGCAAAGTTCCTGAAGGCAAAGCAGGTGGTGATAATATCGTACATTTTCTCCCTGTAGGCAACCTCGGCATCCCCAACCCAGAAGTTAATCTTCCGGCCCCTAAAGACTTTTTGGTGTCTCTCCCGGGCAATGGCCACCATTTCCTGGCTGATGTCAAAGCCGTCAATATCAATGTTAGCAAACTGCCTGGCGACATTGAAGGCAACAAAGCCGGTGCCGCAGGCAAGGTCAAGCATCCTGGCCGAAGCCCGACCTTGCATGAAGCCTTTAATCACCCTAACCATATCTAGAACCCATCGCCGGTGGACGCCCAAGCCGATTAGGTCATCATGCAAATCATAGTTCCTGGCCTGATAACCAAAGAGCTCGACCATATATTTTTTTCTCTGCCGGGCCTCTTTGGAATCAAGCCCGGGGTCTTTTAGGGGCGCGGCTACTAAACTACTCATATAATTCCCCCGGCTTATAACCAACAATTAAACAGGCAATGCCCAGGGTCAGGCTCCTATAATAGACACCGGTAAAGCCCTTGCCCTCAAGCAAGCTCTTTATCTCGGAGTTCTTGGGCATCATTCGCACTGATTTCAGCAGCCATCCGGCGGCCGTTTTCTCCGTCCCCAGTATCCGGGTAATTATGGGTAGGATATACTTCATATAAAAAAGATAAAAGCCCTTAAGCGGCTGGTGCTCCGGTTTGGTCAGGTCCTGAATGATAAAGACCCCGCCCGGTTTCAGGGCCCTGAAGACATTCTCGGTGGCCAGGTTCTTGTTGACAAAGTTCCTGAAGGCAAAGCTGGTGGTGATAATATCGTACATTTTCTCCCCGTAGGCAACCTCGGCATCCCCAACCCAGAAGTTAATCTTCCGGCCCTCAAAACCCTTCTGGCATCTCTCCTGGGCAACAGTTATCATGTCGGGGCTAATATCAAAGCCGTCAATATCAATATTAGCAAACTTATTGGCGACATTAAAGGCAACAAAGCCAGTGCCGCAGGCAAGGTCAAGCATCCTGGCCGAAGCCCGACCCTGCATGAAGCCTTTAACGACATTTAGAAGAGACCGGACCCAAAAACGGTGGGCGTAGAACCCGTAGACATCATCATGGAAATCGTAGTTCCTGGCCTGAACTACAAACAAATCGACCATATATTTCTTTCTCTGTCGGGCCTCTTCAGAATCAAGCCCGGGGTCCTTTATGGGCGCCTCTACTGCGCTCTTCATAGTTCTCCTTTAAAGCAGGCCATTGGCAGCAAAGCGCCATCTGCTAGTGACTTCTTTGGGGGCTGTCTCAGAGGAACTAAAGGCATACATAGCTCTTTATGTATCATAACTTATAATTAATATATGGCCAACAAAAACTGCCGGGTACTTTTTGCGATGATAATGATAAATAATAGCCACCATACCAAGAGATTGTCAAGGCTTAAAGCAGGCGAAAAACCTTGCCTTAAGTTTGTGAGCCAGTTTTGGGAGTGCTATAATGGCGGGACGATGAAGGTCTCAGAGCTGGGGGAATTCGGGCTGATTGAACGGCTGGCCAGAATGGTAGATCAAGCCCAGAAGGGCCCGGCCATTTCCGGCCGGCAAATCATTATCGGCATCGGTGATGATGCCGCCGCCTGGCAGGGTGACGCCGCCAACCAGCTGGCCGCCGTTGACGGCTTCATCCAGGATGTCCACTTTACCCTTAACGGGATTTCCTGGAGGGAACTGGGCTGGAAAGCGCTGGCCCCCAACCTGAGCGATATTGCCGCTATGGGCGGTACCGCCCAATACGCCCTGATAGCCCTAGCCCTGCCCAATGACACCGAAGTAGATGATGTTACCGAACTCTATCAGGGAATAATTGAGCTGGCCAATGAGTACCAGGTGGCCATCGCCGGTGGCGATATGAGTACGGCACCCCTGGTGGCCATCAATATCACCGTTATCGGCCGTGCCCCCGGCCAGGGTAAGATACTCACCCGCCGGGCCGCCCAGCCTGGTGACCGGATAGCCGTCACCGGCTACCTGGGTACCGCCGCCGCCGGCCTTGAGATGCTGACCAAGAAGCTCCAGTTTGACCCTGAGGCTGAGGCTACTTTCAGAAAGGCCTTCCTTCACCCCCAGCCCCGTATCGCTGAAGGGCAGCTACTGGTGAAGCACGGGGTGAAAACGGCCATAGACATCAGTGACGGGCTGATTTCAGACCTAAACCACATCTTGAGGGCCAGCCAGGCAGGTGCCCGACTAGAGGTTGACCGGATACCCATCCACCCCGCCGTCAAGGCTAACTTCGGTAATAAAGCAATTGAGCTGGCACTATCGGGAGGGGAGGACTATGAGCTGCTGTTCACCGGGAGTGCCGAAATCATTAACCGAGTAACCGCCCAAGCTGCCTGTCCGGTAACCGTCATCGGTGAAATTGAGCCCGGCCAGGTAGGCAAAATAGGCCTGGTTGGTAAAGACGGCCGACCCTACCAACCGGGCAAGGCAGGATGGCAACACTTTGTCACCGAATGAAGCTAGGCCGCCCAGTTCACCAGACAGGATAGGCTACCTTGAGCAGGTCACTCACAGTCCTGATGACACCCAGCGGCTGGGTACCCGCATCGCTGAGCTGGCTAGACCGGGTGATGTCTTTCTCCTGATGGGCAACCTAGGGACAGGCAAGACCTGCCTTACCCAGGGTATCGCCTGGGGGCTGGGTATCAAGGAATACACCTTAAGCCCTTCCTTTGTCATCGTCAGGGAGCTCTACGGCCGGCTGCCGCTATACCACATAGACCTCTACCGGCTGGATAACCTGGCCGAGATTGCTGACCTGGGGCTGGACGAATATCTATACGGTAACGGCATCTGTGTCATAGAATGGGCGGAGAAGGGTCTTGAGCTGCTGCCCCGGGAGCACCTGCTGATTGAAATAGACTACCTGGCCGATACCGAGCGCCGCTTCAGGCTCAAAGCCAGCGGCCAGCGCTATCGGGAGATGGTAAACGAACTAAAAGGACAGGGAGTCAATGCAACTGGCCATTGATACCTCAACAGATACCGCCAGCCTGGCCCTGCTTAAGGAGGGCCATCTGCTGGCCGAAGTAACCTGGCGCTGCCGGCAGAACCACACTGTTCAGCTACTGCCCCACTTAAGCCAGCTACTAGACCAGGCCGGGCTGGAGATTCAGTCTATTGTGGCCGTAATTGTGGCCCGGGGGCCGGGAAGCTTCAACGGACTGAGGGTGGGCCTGGGCACGGCCAAGGGTTTAGCCCTAAGCCTTAAAATACCACTGGTGGGCATCAGCACCCTGGAAGCAGAAGCCTACCAGCATGCCGAAACCGGCCGGCCCATCTGCCCCATATTTAAGGCCGGCGGTGGCGAGATTGCCACCGCCATCTACCAGAGAAAGGGTGGCCAGTGGCGCCAGCTGGTGGCCGAGCACATAACTACCATAGAATCTCTATGCTCAAAGATAACCACCAGGACACTATTCTGCGGTGAATTCGCAGAAACCATTGCTGAGGAGCTAAGTAATAGGCTGGGAGCAAGGGCCATAATACCACCCTTGGCCACCAGGCTGCGGCGGGCCGGCTACCTAGCCGAGCTAGGTCTTAAGCGGCTTGAGGCCGGCGACTACGACAATCCAGCCAGCCTGCAGCCGCTATATCTAAGACGGCCGGCCATCACCAAGCCCAAGAGAAGAATTCAGATAGGGGCAGAGGGCAATACCAAGGCGGTCATCTGGGATATGGACGGCGTCATGGTTGACAGCGCCCCCTATCATCTCAAGGCGTGGCAGG
>JAUXAE010000124.1 GCA_030620035.1 Dehalococcoidales bacterium | reverse complement strand
CCTACCTGCCTGAATACGCTGTTGCCGCCGGTGCCAAACTGGTTATCATTAATCTGAGTACCACTCCCATGGACCATCAGGCTGAAGTCCTGCTCAGGGCTAGGGCCGGGGAGGCCATGGCCAAGATAATTAAGCGAGTGAAAGAGAAACTCTAGCGGTTGATTTTTTACCTGTGGCAAGGTTAAACTGTAGGATACCCATCAGGATATGAGCAGGTCTGGTATATGGTCATAAGAACAGGCTTGGCAGAAAGAATACTAAAGGGTGACCACTTGGCGGCCGCCCGGCTTATTACCGCTATTGAGGATGAGGTTCCGGCGGCGCTTGAAGAACTGAAGTGCCTCTATCCCCATACCGGGAAGGCCTATGTCGTGGGCATAACCGGCGCCCCCGGGGTCGGCAAGAGCACCCTGATTGACCGCCTGATAGGGGGCCTCAGAGAGAGGGGTATGACCGTCGGCGTTGTCGCCGTTGACCCGACCAGCCCCTTTAGCGGTGGGGCCATACTCGGCGACCGCATCAGGATGGACCACAACAGGGATAGGGGTGTCTTCATCCGCAGCCTGGCCAGCCGAGGCCAGTCCGGGGGCCTTTCCCGGGCTACGCTGTCGGCCATTCAGGTTATGGATGCCCTGGGCCAGGAAATTATCCTGGTGGAGACGGTGGCCAGTGGGCAGGCCGAGGTGGCTGTTACCACTGTTGCTGATACCACTATTGTTGTTCTGGTGCCCGGCTTGGGTGACGAGATTCAACTGATGAAGGCTGGCATCCTGGAAGCGGCCCATATTTTTGTCGTCAATAAGGCGGCCCGAGACGGCGCCGACACCCTGAGGAGGGGGCTGGAGGCCATGCTGGGCCTGAGGGCCCGTCCCGGTGGTAGTTGGGCGCCGGCGGTAGTGCTGACTGAGGCCATCTCGGATGACGGTGTTGCTGAGCTGGCCGAGGTAGTCCTAAGGCGCAGGGAGTTCCTTGAGAAGCGCCGCCAGCCGCTCAATCCTGTTGCTGGCTAAAGGGCCTTGGGTAGGAGGCAAGATGGACTTTTCACTGACTGAAGAACAGAAGATGCTCCAGGCTACGGTGCGGGACTTTGCCCGCAGGGAGCTTGAGCCGGTGGCCGCTGAGATAGATGAAAGCGAGGCCTTTCCCGCTCAGCTGGTAGCCAAAATGGCCCATTTGGGACTGATGGGGCTGACCATCCCGGAGAAGTACAGCGGTAGCGGCAAGGGCAAGACCGAGTTTTGTCTGGCTGTTGAGGAGCTGTCGCGGGCCTCGGCCTCGGTGGCGGCTATTTTTCGCATCAGCCTGTCTCTGGCTATCCATCCCATCATCGTCTTCGGTACCGGTGAGCAGAAAGAGAGGTTCCTGCCGGCCCATGCCCGAGGTGACCAGCTGGCCTGCTTTGCCCTGACCGAGGCCGCTGCCGGCAGTGACCCGGCTGCCTTAGAGACAACGGCCCGGCGGCTGGGTGGTGACTATGTCCTTAATGGCAGCAAGCTTTTTGTCAGTCTCGGCGCTGAGGCTGATATGGCCGTGGTATTGGCCACTGTGGATAGAGCCCTAAGGCACCGCGGCCTAACCGCCTTCATTGTCGAGAAGGGGACACCCGGTTTTTCGGTGGGCAAGCATGAAAGGAAGCTGGGTCTGCACGGTGTCTCGGCGGTGGAGCTTATCTTTGAAGACTGCCTTGTCCCTAAGCAGAATCGGCTCGGTAAAGAGGGCCAGGGCTTTAAGATAGCCTTAGAGGCATTGGATGCCAGCCGGACCACGGTGGCCGCTGAGGCGGTGGGTATCTCTCAGGCGGCCTTTGAGGCCGCCTTAAAGTATGCTAAGGAACGCCACCAGTTTGGCCGGCCCATCGCCAGCTTTCAGGCCATTCAGTGGCTGCTGGCCGATATGGCCACCCAGATTGAGGCCGCCCGGCTACTGACCTACTATGCCGCCTATCTTGAGGACAATAATCTACCCTTTATCAAGGAGGCGGCCATGGCCAAGCTTTTTGCCTCTGAGGTGTCGCGGATGGTAACCAATAATGCCCTTCAGATTCACGGCGGCTACGGCTACACCAGGGACTACCCCGTGGAGCGCTATCTCAGGGACGCCCGGCTGACCGAGATATATGAGGGCACTTCAGAGATGATGCGGCTGACCATTGCCAAGAGCCTCATCAGATGAAGATGAGGTGAGGGACGGGATTGCCAAATAAAGGCCTAGTCTCTCCTCTTGACAACGGTAGAAGTTGAAAGAGTCAGAAAGAGGCGGAGCCTTTATTATAAGACTAAGGCTCTTCTCCTGTGAACGGATAGGGAGATGGTGCCGGCAAAGAATCTAGCAGGGAGTTTGAGGGGCGAAGCCTCTCTTAAAAACCAATTCCCCCTTTCCTTTGAAGGAGAGGGGAACACAGGGGGTGAGGTTGATAAGGAATCGTAGACTATGAGAGACCAGAGGACGACCAAGGAAATTCTCAAAGAGAGGATGGCCCCTGGTGAGCCGGTGCCGCTTTATAATCCGGCGGCGCTGGAGAAGATAAAAGGGGAGTTTGACCGCTGGCTGAAAAGTACTGTCACTGAGCCAGACCGTAAAAACTGGTCGGTTACCCCCCACAGCATCCTGGGTTCGGAATTATCCCGGGAGCTAATTTACAGCCCGCTAGATAACCCTGAATTTGACTATCTGGAGAGGCTGGCCTTTTCCGGCCAGGAGCCCTACACCCGGGGCATCCACCCCAGTATGTACCGGGGCCGGACCTTTACCATC
>JAUXAE010000041.1 GCA_030620035.1 Dehalococcoidales bacterium | reverse complement strand
ACTGTTGGCCCAGGGTATAGATGACGGGCTCTTTGAGCAGCTGCTGGGGGAAGTTGAGCATTACCCGTCTCTTAGCCATTTTCCCCTCCCTGGCTAAACTCCTTCATAATCTCTCTTATTCTGTCCCCCAGTTCATCATGGGGAACGGCGATGCCGCTGGAGCTCTCCAGTTTCTCAAGGCGCTCTTCCAGCCGGCTCTGTTCGGCCAGAATCAGCCTGACGGCATCGGCCACCGGGTCGGGCAGCTTGCCGTGCTCCAGGTCCATAAGGTGCTTGCGGTGCTCATCAACCACCCGGCCCGGGATGCCCACCACCGTGGCCCCGGCGGGTACCGATTTGACCACCACCGAACCGGAGCCGATTCGGGCACCATCGCCTATGGTAATGGCCCCCAGGGCGACGGCCCCGGCGCCAATGACTACTTTACTACCAATGGTGGGGTGACGCTTGCCCCTCTTTAAGCTGGTGCCGCCCAGGACTACCCCCTGATACATCAGCACATCGTCGCCGATTTGGGCCGTCTCACCGATAACCACCCCGGCGCCGTGGTCAATAAAGAAACGCCGGCCAATGCTGGCCCCGGGATGAATCTCAATCCCGGTCAGAAAACGGCTAGTGTGGGACAGCAACCGGGCCAGAAACCTAAGACCATGCCGCCACAGAAAGTGGGCCGTGCGGTGAAGCCACAGGGCGTGTAGCCCGGGGTAGAAGAAGATAACCTCGGCTACACTCCGGGCCGCCGGGTCCTTGGCAAATACTGTTCTGATGTCCTCTCTTAGGGTCTTAAACACGAGACCGCCTTTTCATCCTGTATTTATTCCTGGAAAAGCCAGGTTGACAGATAGCGCTCGCCGGTGTCGGGCAGGATAACCACTATCAACTTGCCCCTGTTCTCCGGCCTCTTGGCCACCTCTAGAGCCGCCCAGACAGCCGCTCCTGAAGAGATGCCGGCCAGGATGCCTTCTTCCCGGGCCAACCTTCTGGTCATTATAGCAGCATCTTCATTAGTGACCTGAATAATCTCATCGATTAAATCTAATTTTAAGACATCGGGCACAAAGCCGGCACCGATGCCCTGAATCTTGTGGGGGCCAGGCCTCCCCCCGGAAAGGACCGGGGAACCGGCCGGTTCAACGGCAATGGCCCGAAAATCGGGCTTTCGTGATTTTATCAGCTCAGCCACCCCGGTGATGGTGCCCCCGGTGCCTACCCCGGCCACCAGGATAGCCACCTTGCCTTCAGTATCCCGCCATATTTCCTCAGCCGTGGTCAGGCGGTGTATCTCAGGATTGGCCCGGTTTTTAAACTGCTGGGGCATAAAGTAGTTTCTATTTTCCTTGACCAACTCTTCGGCCTTTCTTACCGCCCCGGGCATCCCCTCAGCGCCGGGGGTCAGGACTAGCTCAGCGCCGAAAACAGACAGCAGCTGCCGCCGCTCCCGGGACATGGTATCAGGCATGGTCAGAATAAGTTTATAGCCCCGGGCGGCACAGACAAAGGCCAGGGCAATGCCGGTATTGCCGCTGGTGGGCTCAACGATAACGGTACCCTTTTTGATGAGACCCTTCTCCTCGGCGGCCACAATCATGGACACCCCTATCCTGTCCTTGACACTGCCCAGCGGGTTAAAGGACTCAAGCTTGGCTGCCACCTCGGCCTTAAGGCCCTGGGTTATCCGGTTGAGCCTGACCAGGGGCGTATTGCCGATTAGCTCAGTAGCATCACCGGCTATTCCTCTGGTTAACCCGGGAATGGCTACTGTTTTATAGCGCTGCTGGCCCACATTTTCAGTCATAATCTGCCCCCTCAACCTCTTTACCTATCCACTCCAGATAATCCTTACTGCCACCAAGGACGGGCAGGGCGATTATCTCCGGGTTATCGTAGCTGTGAATCTCCTGAACCAGCTCCACAACCTCGTCCAGCAGTGAGGCCTTAGTTTTAACAACTAAAAGGCTCTCATAGCTTGAGTCAATCTTACCCTGCCACCAGAAGAGGGAACTGACCCCGGGTACGATACTGACACAGGCTGCCTTCCTCTGCTCAAGCAACACCCGGGATATCAGCTGGGCTTCCTCATCAGCCGCCGTGGTGATAAAGATGACTACATAAGTAGAGTCCTTCATGGTATCCCCCGCCTTTGGCTAGGTAACCTCCAGCATCCTGTCCACGGCTGCCTTGGCCTTGAGGCGGATGTCCTCGGCAACCCTGACCTCAGGGGCCATCGCCTCCAGGGACCAGAGGACCTTCTCCAGGGTGATTAGCTTCATATTGGGACAGATGGCCTGTTCTGAAACCGGGATAAACCTCTTGCCCGGGTTCTCCTTCTTAAGCCGGTGTATTATACCTATCTCCGTGCCCACTATCATCTCGGTGACCTCCGGCCGCTGGGCATAAGTACACATGCCCCCGGTGCTTAAAACCTCATCAGCCAGGGCTATTACCTCAGGCCGGCACTCAGGGTGAACCATCACCCTGGCCCGGGGGTACTCTTTTTTTAGCTCCAGGATATCCTCCGGCTGTATCCTGACATGGGTGGAGCAGTAGCCGGGCCAGAGATGCAGTCTCTTGGCCGTCTTGGTCTGAACATAATGGCCCAGATACTGGTCAGGGACGAATATTATGTCATCATTGGCCAGGCTTTCGACCACCTTGACGGCATTGGCCGAGGTGCAGCAGATGTCCGACTCGGCCTTAACCTCGGCTGTAGTATTGACATAGCAGACCACGCTGGCGCCGGGAATCTCTTCTTTCATCCGCCTTAAGCCATCGGCGGTAATCATATCGGCCATTGGGCAGCCGGCGTTCAAATCGGGCAGCAAAACCGTCTTGTCCGGGCACAGGATGGCGGCCGTCTCGGCCATAAAGTGGACACCACAGAAGACAATCACCTCGGCCCCGGTTCTGGCGGCGCTCTGGCTCAATCCCAGAGAATCACCGACAAAGTCGGCTATGTCCTGAATCTCGGCCAGTTGATAGTTATGGGTCAGGATAACCGCCTTCCTTTCCCTCTTAAGGCCCGTAATCTTGTCAATCAATTCAGCATTGCTAGTTACCATCGGTAATAACCCTCCCGCCGTGGCTATAGACATTCATCCTTTTGCCCCGGACAAAGCCGATAAGGGTTATGCCCAAATCAGCCGCCAATTTTACCCCCAGGTTGGTCGGGGCCGATTTAGAGATAATTATCGGGATATTTCTCTTGGCCACCTTGAGCAGTATCTCCGAGGAAATTCGGCCGCTGGTGATGATGATGCCGTCATCTGTTGCTATACCCTCCAGCAGGCAGCGGCCCAAGATTTTATCAATGGCATTATGGCGGCCGATGTCCTCAGAAAAGACCAGGATGTCCTTCTTATCGCACAGGGCGGCGCTGTGGACACCACCGGTGGCCCGGAAGACCCGAGAGCAATGCTGGAACTCCTTCATTAGGGTAAAGACCTCTTCTGCCGAGACCACCAACTGAGATGACACCGGCACCTGGCCCTGGACATCAGCGGCGCTATAGAAAGAGGTTCCCCGGCCACAGCCCGAGGAGATAAAGCGCTTGAAGACCAGCTCATGGGCCGATTCTGAGCCCTTATCTGTCTCCAGCCGCACCACCCCCCTGTGCCCGTCAACCACCAGCCTCTTGATTTCTTCCTTGCTCTTGAGTAACCCCTCGGAGGCCAGGAAACCGACGGCCAAATAGTTTAATTCGGCCGGGGAACAGAGCAGGGTCACCAGTTCATTATCGTTAAAAATGATGGTCAGCGGGGATTCCTTGGTGACCACATCCTCGGTATCGTTTTTCTCTGTCTGGGTAACCCGCAATATGGGCAATTTCTCTGTGTTATCCATCGGCCCTCGCCTGGCCCGGCTTCTGGGCACGGAGCATCTGGAACATACCGGCCAACGGCCACCGCCTCTCCTTGAGGATAAAACCGTCGTCACCAATCTCGGCGGGTAGCCTGTCCTCCAGCATCAGCCGGTAGGCCACTTCTTCCTCAAAAAACTTAACAAAGGACTTAATGGCCAGCCGGGGCCACAAGCCCTCAGGCAGATGGTAATCAAAGATGAAAAGGCTGCCGCCGGGTTTTAGGGTACGATAAATTTCCTTCAGGCTATTCTGCCTGATGACCAAAGGCAGTTCGTGCAGACCAAATGAGACCAAAGACCTATCAAAGGTATCCTCGGGGAAAGGCAGGCGGTCACAGCTGGCCCTCTTAAAGAGGACCGGCAAATTGGTTGCCTTCTTTCGGGCCCGGGCAATCATCTCGGCCGATAGGTCAATTCCTACCACCCGGCCACTACCACCTACCCTCCGGGCTACCAGAGAGGTTACTGTCCCGGTGCCGCAGCAGGCATCCAGTACCTGCTCACCCTCCCGGAGGAGGCAAAATCAACAAAGTTATCGCGGAACCTCAGCTCACCGCCAAAGGGCAGAAAAAAGAGCTTTACCAGGGAATCATAAACCCGGGACCATCTCTTCCAGTAGCCAACCTCATAGTAGGCGGGCTCAATGGCCGCAGCCGGTTCCGCCGTCTTTTCCTGCCTCATAATCTGAAGTCTACTCCTGATAACGCTCAAGGGCATTATAGAAAGCTTTCCAGAAGGGGTCAACCAGGGGGTGTTTTAATTCCTCCTCCCGGCCGTCTCTTAGGAGAACCATGCCCTGCTCGGGCTCGGTTAGCTCACCGACGACGGAAGAAGGGATACCCTTCCGGGACAGGGCACCAACTACCTGCTGGGCCTTGTGCTGTCGGCAGCTAATAATCAATGTCCCCTCACTGATGGAAGCATAGGGGTCAATGTCAAAATAGCGGCATATCTCCGGGACACAGTCGCTGACCACAATCTTCTCCAGCTCCACCCTGACCCCCAGGCCGGCCGCCTCGGCTATCTCATAGAGGCCGCCCCATAGGCCGCACTCGGTGGCATCATGCATGGCGCTAACCCCGTCTTCCCTGACACCGACCGTAACCGCCGTCATAGCATCCTCAACCACCGACATCTGGTAGAATAGCTGCTGGGCCCGCCGGGCAAAATCAGGCCCGAACTGCCTGCCCAGTAACCTGGGGAACATGGCGCCAAAGATGCCGCTGGCCTCAATGGCCGGCCCCTTGGTGATGATTATCTTATCACCGGCTCTGGCCAGTTTGGGGGTGACATACTCGGTCAGTCCACCGACGCCAACCACCGTGGCCCCACCTACCATGGGGTAATGGCAGTTCTCATACCGGGCGGTATGGCCGCAGATGACCGAGATGCCCAGCCTCTCACATTCCCGGTGCATGGTCTGCCACATTACCTCCAGCTGCTCTTTGGTCATGGCCATGGGCAGGTTCAGGTCTATGGCCAAGAACCAGGGCTTCAGCCCGCAGGTGACGGCATCGGAGGCCAGGATATGAATGGCAAACCAGGCCGCCCTCTCCCAGCCGTATTCAGGGACGATAAACACCGGGTCACAGGTAAAGGATACCGCTTTGTCCCCAATCTCGACGATGCCGGTATCCACCCCATGGTGGGGGCCTACCAGTACCTTTTCATTCCTGGCCCCCAGCCTGGGGAATATCAGCTCATGAAAAATCTCAGCCGATATCTTGCCAATTTCAGGGATTTCACTCATTATATAGCCTCCTTGAATATCCCGCTAGCTACGGTTCTTTAATAGGGGCGACATCGCCCTAAGCCTGGCCACAATAGGCGGCAAAACCTCCAGAACCCGGTCTATATCCGGCTCGGTGGTCCACTTACCCAGGGTAAATCTCAGTGAGCCGTGGGCCTGCGGCCGGGGCAACCCCAGGGCCAGCAGGACATGGGACGGCTCAAGGCTTGATGAACTGCAGGCCGAGCCGGTAGAGGCACAGATGCCCTTGAGGTCAAGATTTAAGACCAGCGATTCTCCCTCAACAAAATCAAAGCTGATGTTGACATTGTTAGGCAGCCGTTTCTTGGGGTGGCCGTTTAGGCGGCTGTGGCTAATCCGCTGTAATGTGTCCTGAATCAGCCGGTCACGAAGCCGGGTCAGCTGCCCAGCCTCCTGGGCCATCTCCTGCCGGGCCAGCTCTACTGCCCGGCCGAGGCCGATAATGCCCGGGGTATTCTCTGTACCCGAGCGCCGGTTCCTCTCCTGGCCGCCGCCATACATTAGGGCCTCAAGCCTGGTCCCCTTCCTGAGATAAAGGGCGCCAACCCCTTTGGGGCCGTAGAACTTGTGGGCCGACATCGACAGCAGGTCCACGCCGAGCTCAGCGACATCTACCGGGATATGGCCCACTGCCTGCACGGCATCACTATGAAAACAGATGCCGGCTTCCCGGGCAATGCCGCCTATCTCAGCCAGCGGCTGGATGGTGCCTATCTCGTTGTTGGCCTGCATCACCGAAATGAGGATGGTCCTATCAGTGATAGCCCGCCGGACATCATCAGGGTCAACCAGGCCCTGGCCATCGACACCTAGATAGGTTACTTCAAAGCCCCTCTTCTCCAAAAACTTGGCCGTCTCTATAATGGCATGGTGCTCAATGGCCGTGGTAATGATGTGGTTCCCCCTATTCTTATGGGCATAGGCGACGCCGATTAGGGCCAGGTTATCGGCCTCAGTACCGCCAGAGGTGAAGATAATCTCCTCGCTGCGGGCACCGATAAGGCCGGCTACCTGGGCCCGGGCCTGCTCAAGGGCACTCCTGGCCTCCTGGCCATAGCAATAGATGGCTGAAGGGTTGCCAAAGACATCACCAAGGTAGGGCAGCATGGCTCGGGCCACCTCAGGGTGGGTGGGCGTGGTCGCGGCATGGTCAAGATATATCCTTTTCATCTTCAGCAACTGCAGTTACATAAATTCATGGCCGCCATCGGGCAACCACATCTATAACTCCAGAGGAACTACACCACCACCGGCATCGTAACATTTCTAAAAATCAGCCACCTAAAATACAAAGCTGGCTCCCGCTTAACTCTAGCCTTGCCGTATATCGGGATACCAGCCTGCCTAATGGTCGCTCTCTTCTTCCAGAGACTTTATGAATACCTCGGGAACGCCAGGTGCCTGGCCATCCACCCATCTTTTGAGGCAACTCAGGGAGCAGAAGCTGCAACGGTCAATGGTTTCCAAGCCCTTGAGGGAGGAGACAACCAGCCAGCCCCGAAGAACCTGGCAGGGCAGTTCCTCCTGGCCGAATTCCACCTTGCGGCCACATGAATGACAGATACAGCACCTGTTTACCATCTAGCTTCTCCCCGGTCTAATTAGCCTACCGCCCCGGCCTTGGCCCGCTCACTTTCCTGCCGCCGGTCAACTAAGTCCTGAAGGGTTAATGATTCCAGTATTCGGTCAGTCGCCTTTTTTATCTCAACCCAGACACTGCGGGTTATGCAGTTATCGCCCGTCCAGCATACCCTGGGGTCATCAACACACTCCGACGGCGCCGTTGAACCCTCGGTAGCCCGAATGATATCGCTGAGCTTTATCTCAGCCGGGGCCCGGGCCAGGACAAAGCCGCCGTTGGCCCCTCGGATACTCCTTACCAGACCGGCAATGCGCAGCGGGATAAATAGCTGGGCCAGATACTGCCCCGAGATGCGCCGTCTCCGGGCAACATCCCTTATCAGGATGGGTCCCTGACCGAACTGTACCGCCAGGTCAAGCATCGCCTCCATTGAATGTCTGCCTCTCGCCGAAAGCTTCATCTCCTTTGCCTCCCTAAGAACAGTATAATTATCATCTTTTATTAATAAATATTATATTACTAAAAAGTAAATTGTCAAGTCATTTTATTAAAGAGAGGGCGTTTAAGACCATAGGAAAGCGGACACCAAAGATAGAGATACCTGAGCCTGATAACACAACCAAATTACATTTTGGGAAAGCTGAAGCCAGCGTCAAGCACTGGCTACCGAGAAACCGCTGGTCGTCCGGCTGTGCAGCTCCTTATCTATCAGCAGGGCTTCAACCCCAGATAGCCGTTCCAGAAGGGCCAGGGCATCGTTCATGCCCAGCACCAGGGCGGCCGTAGATAGGGCATCAGCATAGGTGGTGTCATTGGCCAGCACGGTGGCACTGGCCAGCTCAGTCGGTGATGAGCCGGTGCGCGGGTCTATGATATGGTGGTAGCTGTAATCGGCGGTAAAGGCAGCCTCGTAGTCTCCTGAGGTGGCGATGCAGCCATTGCTTGACTCCAATACCTCGTAGTAGCCGGCCAGTGCCCGCGGGTGGCTGATACCTACCCGCCAGGGGTGACCGTCCTGCCTCATGCCGCGCAGGGACAGGTCGCCGCCGGCCTCCACCAGCACCCGGGTCAGGCCCCGGGCCCTAAGCAGAGCCGCCGCCTGGTCAACGATGTAGCCCTTGGCGATTCCGTCCAGGGTAATGCCCATGCCCGTCTTGGCCAGAGCAACATCGCGGCCACTAATAGTGAGCATCTGGTAACCCACCAGCTGCCGTGTCTGGGCCACGGCGGCGGCATCGGGAGGCGCCCCATAGTGGGCAAAGTGGTCCTGGTACAATTCCACCAGGGGCTTGACGGTAACATCAAAGGCACCGCCGGTCAATTCGGCACAGTATTGGGCCCGCTCCAGCACGGCCACCAGTTCACTGGAGGCACCGGCCAGCCGACCGGTACTGTTCAAGCGCGATAGCTCGCTTGATGCATCGTGGCGGCTTAGGATGCTTGACAAACGCTCAACCTCGGCAAAGGTATCCTGAACAGTCTCGACGCATCTGGTCTGGTCATCATCAACAAGGGTGATAGTGATGAAGGTGCCCAGCAATCTTCGCGTCTCGCTGTAGGTATCAAGCCCAGAATTTGAAATTAGCGCTTTAAGGCCCATGCCCCCGGCCGCCAGGACACCGGCACCGATAGCTGTTATGCGTATGAAGCTACGCCGAGTCATCTTCTTCATGGTTTTTCACCTCAT
>JAUXAE010000058.1 GCA_030620035.1 Dehalococcoidales bacterium | reverse complement strand
TTCCTCTTCCTTCTCAACCTTTTCTCCCCGCTTGGCCTTTTCTTTAGGCAGACGTTGGGCTCCCTTCCGGGCTTCTTCTTCCTTCTTGGCCTTTCCTTCTAGCTTGGCCTCTTCTTTGGCCAGACGTTCTGCCTCTACTTTAGCCCTCTTGGCCTCTTTGGCTTCTTTCTTGGCTTTTTCCTTGGCCTCTTTCTTTTCCTGTATCGCTTTTTCTCTGGCCAGGCGCTCAGCCTCTTTAATCTCCTGTTTGGCCTTTCCTTCTTGCTTGGCCTTTCCTTCTTGCTTGGCCTCTTCTTTGGCCAGACGTTCAGCTTCCTTCTTAGCCTCTTCGGCCTCTCTCCTGACTCTTTCCCTGGCCTCTTCGGCTTCTTTCTTGGCTTTTTCCCTGGCCTCTTTCTTTTCCTGTATCGCCCTTTCTCTGGCCAGGCGCCCAGCCTCTTTAATCTCCTGCTTGGCCTATTCTTCTTGCTCGGCCTTTTCTTTGGCCAGACGTTCTGTCTCTACTTTAGCTCTCTTAGCCTCTTCGGCCTCTCTCCTGGCTCTTTCCCTAGCCTCTTCGGCTTCTCTCTTAGCCCTTTCTCTGGCTTCCCTCTTTTCCTGTACAGCCCTTTCTCTGGCTAAACGCTCAGCTTCTTTCTTGGCCTTTTCTTCTTGCTTGGCCCGCTCTTTAGCCTGGCGCTCTGCTTCTATTTTGGCCTTCTTAGCCTCTTCGGCCTCTCTCCTGACTCTTTCCCTAGCCTCTTTCTTCTCTCTCTTAGCCCTTTCCCTAGCTTCCCTCTTTTCCTGTACAGCCTTTTCTCTGGCCAGGCGCTCAGCTTCCTTCTTGGCCTTTTCTTCCTGCTTGGCCTTTTCTTTGACCAGACGTTGGGCCTCTATCTTGGCCTTCCTGGCTTCCTCAGCTTCTCTCCTGGCCTCCTCCTCCTGCTTGGCCTTTTCTTTGGCCAGGCGTTGGGCTCCCTTCCGGGCTTCTTCTTCCTGCTTGGCCTTTTCTTCCTGCTTGGCCTCTTCTTTGGCCAGACGTTCAGCCTCTTTTTTGGCTCTTTTCTCAGCTGTATCTTCTCTGGGGACCAACTGCTCTCGCCTCCGTAACTGCTAAAGCGATTCTGTCCGTCTAGTATAGAGGCAGTTGAGAGCAGTGTCAATCATTATTGAGGATTTGCAGTCAATCATTGAAGCGAGCTTTTATCAGACGCTTGTGGGGGGCCATTTCAGAGTAAAAGCTTAAGTTATAAGGGGCCTGCCCCGGTCGCGAAAAGGGGGCCTAAACTTGGGCCTGGCCAATTTTCTTATTGACCCGTCCCCTGCTCAATAGCATCAAGGGCCCTTTGGTAGCCGGCCACTGAGATGGTGATTGCCTGGTAAAGGGCCACCCTGACCGAGTCCGACGCCGTCTCCAGTGCCTGGCTAAGAGCGGCTGGATGGCTAACCGCATAATAGCCCAGAAGTGCCACCAGCTCAGCTCTATCATCAGCCTGATTATAGACTTCACCTCCGCTCAGGACATCTGTCTCCGGGGCCAGCTGCCCTGACGGCGCCCACAGGGCGTCCCCCCCTGCTCTCTGGGCAGCAGCCAGGCTGGCAATCATTGTCAGGTGATCATCCAGACGCTGGGTGACCAATTCTACCTGTCTGGCGTCACCCTTCTGGGCCAGATAGATTATCTCAGCCACCCTCCTGTCGGCCAGCTTGACAAACAGCTTCGCCTTGATTAGAGCCGAGGGGGACAGCTTTAGCAGCACCTGCTCAGTGGTCAACTTAATGGGGTACAGGAATTCACCGGGCATGCTGTTATTGGCCGCGGCAACGACACCACCCGCCGTTATCAGCAAGGCAAGAACCAGGCTAGCCATAACCGCCGCCCAGCGCGGCCGCCAGGCAAATAAGGGGCGACCTCTCCTAGCCTCTGCCTCCTGAAGGGCGGTGTGGAACTGGCTCCTGGCCCTAGTCCTGAACTGCGGACGCGGCTCAATGTTTAAAGCCTGCTTAGCCGCTAGCGCCGTCTCAAGCAGCGGCCTAAGCTCTGCTGCCCGCTCAGGATAGCGGGCCAGGCAATCTTCCATTGTCTCACCCCCAAGGAGCAGACACTCAAGGCACTCATCCAGAATACTACTCAGCTCTCTATCCTGGCTCATTATTCTGTCCCCCAGGCAGTGCTTTGCGTAAAGCTACTATGGCGCTATGCTGCAGGGCTTTTACCGCTCCCTGGCTCCTGCCCATAATCTGGGCCACCTGGGCAATAGGCAGGTCACCGGCAAAACGCAGTGAAATCACCTCCCGCTGGGCTGCGGTCAGCTTACTGGTGGCCAACATTAACCACTCAATATCCAGCCTGTGCTCGGCTGTTTTTTGCGGGTCACTGCTAGATAATGTCTGGGTCTCGTCCAGGGAAACAGTTAGCTGCCGGGTCCTCTTTCTCAGGTGGTCAACTACCTGGTTATGAGCAATACGAAACAGCCAGGCAGCAAAGGGAATGTTTCGCCACTGGAACGAGGCAATAGAACGCAGTGCCCTCAAAAAGACCTTCTGGGTCATATCCTCTGCCTCCGCCTGATTGCCCACCCTGACAATCACATAGCGATAGATCTTATTGAAGTACTTCTCATATAGTTCGGCAAAAGCCTCCTGGTCATGCTGTTGGGCACGCCGGACAAGTTCCTGCTCATCTTGCACCTGACAACCCTCGACGCTTAAATTGCAACCTGACCTCGCGCTAAAAGCCAGGTCCCAACCGACAACCTGGCGTTATCCGTGCATAGATTATAACGAACAGGATTTAAAAAGGATAGCTTTAAGCGAACAAGCCTGAGCTGGCGTGACAAGAAATATTTGAGCTAGGACTATCTACCTATTACTATTTTCCTACTAAACTAGTACTTTTGGGGGATTGGTTTGAGAAGTTAAAATGAGGTATAGTATTAAGCGGTCAGTTTAAGGTAGCTAAAGAAAGGAAAAACTAGATGGCAAATCGCGGCAACAATGTTGACCCCATGCTGACAACCAATGAAGTGGCCCACCTCCTCAACGTGCACATAAATACGGTAAGGCGGTGGAGCAACCAGAGCATACTGAAGGCCTACCGCATCGGCTCGCGAGGCGACCGCAGATTCCGACAGGAGGATATTAACCGTTTCCTGACCAATGAGGACAAGGGCGAAGATAGCCAGAGTGGGGGCAACCCTTATTTAATACCAATCACCAATTCTAAAGACGATACAGATAAAACCGGGAGGTAACGGTGGACAAAACCAAGGTAATGATAATTGATGAACAGCCCTTCTTCCGGGCTGGTGTACGTCAGGCACTATCCCAGCAGGCCGACTTTGAGATACTGGAGTGCGACCCAAGCGAGAACCCCTTAGCGCTAATTGAGGCCAATCTACCTGATACTATCCTGCTGGGCTCTGACCTTACCTCCCACAGCGGACTGGAACTGGGTAGAAAAATAGTTCGCCACTTCCCCAACACTAGGGTGATTATGTTGAGCCCTGACCCTAATGACGAGGAGCTTTTTGAGGTGATTAGAACGGCCGCTGTGGCCTGTCTCAAGAAGAACTCCACGGCCCAAGAGCTGGCTGATACCATACGACGCGCCTCTCGGGGTGAATACCCCATCAATGACAGCGTTATGACCAGGCCCAGGGTGGCCCGGCATGTGTTACAGCAATTCCAGGATATGGCTTCACTGGGTAACAATATTGAAACCATCGTGGCCCCCCTCACCCACCGAGAGAGGCAGATACTAAATCAAATCGCCAACGGCAACACCAACAAGCAAATCGCCCGCATGCTTAACATCAGTGAACAGACAATCAAGAACCATGTCAGCGCCATTCTGCGCAAGCTAAACGCTAATGACCGGGCCCATGCCGTGGTCCTGGCAATACGCCGCGGCCTGATCTCGGCGGAGGTAACAACCAATGGAATCAGTGGCACCCTTTAAAGAGGTAGCCTCTATCCCGACTACTATATTTGCGAAGACTAGAACTTATGATATGGTACTTATGGCCTACTTTTACCAATACAGTATGAAGTGAGGCGGAGGTAGTAAAATAGACTAAACAATATTTGTTTATATTGACATTTGTCAATCGTCGGATTACACTTGGCGACAGAACATAAAGTAAGAGGAAAAAATGCAGTCTGACAGGCTAAAACAACCGGACCCCAGGCTAGAGGTAGAAAACCGATTTACCGAATACCTAAAAAGCCAGGGTTATCAGGTAACCTTAAGGGCCAAACTCCGGGGCAAATCGGGTGTTGAGCACACCTTTGATATGCTGGCACGGCGGGATGACGGTTTTACCACCCGCACTATTGCCCTCGACATTGTCCAGGGTGGTGACCCGGAGGCCGAGGCCAGCACCATCTTTGACTTTGCCAACAAGGCCTACGATGCCGGCATTAATGAGAGAGTGCTCATCGCCATGCCCAGGCTGGACCCGGAGACGAAGAAACTGGCCGAAAAGCAACGGATAATTGTCTTTGATGAAGAGAAACTGGAGGTTTTAATAACCAAAGCCCCCAAGAAACCGGCTAAGCTAGATAGGCCCCTCAGCTTTACCACCAAGTCAGATTTACTGAAATCCCTGCAAGGCCTCGGCTATAGGACCCAGGAAAAGGCCACGGTTAGAGGCAAATCCGGGGTGGAGCATGTCTTTGACATAATGGCCTATGACAACGGCGCCCAGGGCCACAGCCTGGGTATAGATATTCTGGGTGGGGAGCACGAGATAGACCTGGAGCAGATAGCCCTGTTTGATACCAAAGCCTATGATAGCGGCATCATCGATAAAGTCATCGTAATATCAACCAATCTCAGCCCTGAAGCCAAACAATTTGCCCAGGCACAGGGAATAAAAATGATTGAGCTGGGTGGCCAACGGGCTGCTGAAGAAGTCTCCGCTGAAGAAAAGGCAGAAAAGACACCAGAAGCAACCGCCAAGCCCCTGCGCGGGGAACTGAGGCGGATGCTGCGGCCTGAGGCATTAAAATATATCCCTGAGGTGCTGGCCAGAAGATATAACGCCATACCCCTAAAAGTAACCGGCAAAACCCTGGAAGTGGCTATGGCCGACCCGACTAATATCCTGGTCCTGGAGGCCTTTGCCGCCCACAGTAAACGTAGGATTAAACCAGTAGCCGCCGACGCCAATGAAATCAGGGATGCCATTGATTTTAACTATAAGGGCTATGGTGAAATTGAAAAACACCTTTCTCGTATGTCTATTCCTGAAGAGGCAACCGATGAGCGGCTGGCCATTGATGCCGCCGTTGATGCCCCCTTAGCTCGGGCCCTCGACCTTATTGTTGATGAGGCCGTTAAGGCGCGGGCATCTGACATCCATCTTGAGCCAGAGGAGGATAGAATGAGGGTCCGCTACCGCATTGACGGCACCCTGCAGGATATGATGTCCCTGCCCATAAACGTACAGCGGGCCATTGTTTCCCGAGTCAAAATCCTGGCCGATATGAATATTGCCGACCACCTCCATCCCCAAGACGGCCAGTTTTCAACCAATGCCGGCGGGCGGGAAATAGATGTTCGCGTGGCCACTGGCCCTACCGTCAGTGGTGAGATGGCCGTGTTGCGCCTGCTGGACAAGTCAAGGGCTACCCTGGGATTATCCGAGCTGGGTATGCTGCCCGGTAACCTGGCCAGGTACCAGAACATGCTAAAAGTAACCTACGGTATGATCCTGATTAGCGGACCCACCGGCGCCGGCAAGACCACCACCCTTTATGCCTCGGTTAACTCCCTTGATATTAAGGGTCGCAACATCGTTACCATTGAAGACCCGGCCGAATACCGCTTTAAGGACATCAACCAGATTCAGGTTAATGTTCAGGCCGGTATCACCTTTGCCAGTGGTCTGCGTTCCATACTCCGCCTTGACCCGGATATAATACTGGTCGGTGAGGTACGCGACGCGGAAACAGCCAACATAGCCGTCCAGGCAGCCCTGACCGGGCACCTGATGCTATCCTCAATCCACGCTAACGACACTACCGGCGTGCTCTTCCGTCTGCTCGACCTGGGTGTCGAGCCCTTCCTTATAGCCTCAGCTGTCATCGGCATCGTGGCTCAGCGGATGGTGCGTCGCGTCTGCCCCTACTGCAACCACCTTATTGAGGTACCGATAGTGGAGCAGCTGGCCTATGAAAGAGAGATTGGGGAAAAGAAGACCACATTCCTTTATGGCACCGGATGTAAGGCCTGCGCCTTTTCCGGCTACCTGGGCAGGATAGGCATCTTCGAGATTATGGCGATGAGTGATAGCATCAGGAGGATGCTAGTCAGCGGCGCCTCCGCCAGTGAGATTCGAGCGCAGGCACAAAAAGAGGGGATGACAACCATGATGAACGACGGCATGCACAAGACAAAGGAGAACATCACCACTCCTTCTGAGGTCCTGCGCAGCGCCTACTCCCCGGAAGAGCAATTTTTGAGGTAAAAAATGGAATTTTCCTATGTAGCCTATACCCAAGATAAAAAAATGGCCAAGGGTAAGCTCTCGGCTACCAGTGAGGAGGCAGCCACAAGACTGCTAAGCTACGGTGGCTACCAGGTGCTCAGCCTTAAGCCACACGTCCCCTTTCTCAACCTGGGCAGACTGACCTCTGCCTTGGCACGGGTAAAGCCTGCCGAAATAATACTCTTCTCCCGCCAAATGGCTGTACTCCTTGAAGCAGGCACTGACATCGTTACCGCCCTAGAGCTACTGCAAGACCAGACAAGTAATCCCACGCTGAAGAGGGTAATAGGTGAGGTAGCCTCTGACATCCGCGGTGGCAGCTCACTGTCACTGGCACTCAGTAAACACCCGCGGACTTTTTCCCCGGTATACCACCGGGCGATAGCCGCCGGTGAGCAGGGCGGAAACCTGGAAATAGTACTCAGAAATATGGCCGACTTCATGGAGAGGATAGTCAAGACCGAAAAGAGGGTAAGGAATGCCCTGACCTACCCAGCTATTGTGGTTATTGTCGCTGTTATCGTGGTCTCCCTAATGGTCGTTTTTGTCCTGCCCACCTTTACCGACCTCTATTCAGCATTGGGCACCGATTTGCCAGCAATAACTACGCTATTTCTTAGTATAACCACTTGGCTCTCCGACAATGG
>JAUXAE010000014.1 GCA_030620035.1 Dehalococcoidales bacterium | reverse complement strand
TTTGGGCTGTTCCTCACCCGGTGTTCTTAACTTATTATTCGAGCCACGCTTCCTCGTATTCCCTTTCGCTTCGCTGTCCTGTCATTTTCCTGACGTCTCTAGCCATCAACAATACCTTGTGTAATTCTGAGTCGGTGATCTCTATAGATCTCACTTCATCGTTTCTATTGATATGGATTAGCTTGATCACAATCTCACCTAGATTCTGGGTAGCTTTAGCAATAACTTCACCGTCAGGCCGCCCAAAGACTTTTGCTTTAAACTTACCGATTCCGAGACTTCTCTTGATCGCCATCGGTAAATCTGTAGCTCCTTTGAAGTTGAGGCTTTGATGTATCATCTTAGTACCTCCAAGGCAATCTAATTATACGACTTCAATTATCCAACAAAAGAGCATTTTGTTCATTAACAGAATGAACCTATATTTACGTGACATGTCTGAAATGGCCGTAATGGCCAGACCAGTCCAGCCAAAGCTGAAGGGTTGCCTATCACACAATTCACAGTGGCTTATCAGCCCTGAATTGTCTGTATCCGTCTCTCAGGGCTTGTCGCTTTAGTGGAGATTGCACTTTTTGTTTTCAAGCAGGGCAATTGTGCAACAGCGGGTGGCTGAATAGATAATCATTAGTTTAAGTGCTATCGGGTCTCTGGGGTCATTCTGGGGGCTGTGGTTGCTATCCTGGAGGGGGAGACCGGCCCCCTTAGAGGCCATAGAGGGTGCGCCGGGGGTCGGCCCAGGCGGACTCAGGGGCTGATAGGCCGGCGGCGGTTAGTCGGAAGTACTTCTTGGGCTGGCCATCGGGGTAGTTATCCTGAAAGGCCGAATGTTCTTCCCTTCCCGTTGGCTCTACCCAGCCCAGCCGCTGCAGGTTGGAGAAGTAGGTTACGAAGGAATGGCTGCGGCAGCCCTTCGCCTTATAAGGCATCCGGACAACGTATACCTGCGCCAATTCCTCAATATTCTCAGGGTCTATAGACCGCTTCTCTTTCTTAGCTCTTCGCTCTTCAGCCCTAGTAGCCTTGTCAAGTGCAGTCTCTCTGATTAGTGCCAGCTTGTATTGTTTAAAGATTTCGGACTGGGGAGCTCCGACGTCAGGGTCTATTGTCGGTGAGCCATAAGGACCACTACCTGCCAGGAATTCCCTTATGAACCAGCCGAGGCCAAAGAGGCGAAGAAAACCACCCCTTTGCGGTCTAAGTTTGAGAACCATCAGTCTTATCCCCATTCTGCCAGAGCCTGTCATACCATTCTCGTTGCTCTTCACCGGAGACCTTGCGGTATTTGGCAGTCGTGTTGAAGCTGGCATGGCCGAGATGTTCTTGAAGCATACGCAGTCCATCTCCTGAATCGTCGGTCTTAACCGCGTGCACAGCGAAAGCATCTCTCAGTCGGTGGGGGCTTACATGATGGGCCTTACCAGTTTCGGGGTTAATCAATTGAGGAAGACCTGCCCTATCAGCGCACTCATTTACGATTTGCCAAGCTCTATGTCTGTTTATACCAAAGATCATCAGCTTACCGTTACGATTAACAGGGCCTCCGTGGTCGATGTAGTCCTTGAGCATCGATAGGGTTTCGGGGTCAATGGGCAATATTCTTCTACGGCGGTGCTCAAACCACTGTTTTGTTGCTTCTTCTACCCTTAAGCTACAGCCGGGACAGTAGATATGGGAGCGGCTTAACCTGGTATCGCATTTCGGGCAGCATAGTTTCACTCTTTGCTTGAGCTGTTTTATGGTCACAGTGCCTACTGCCATATCTATGTCCGTTACCTCAATGGCCAAGGCCTCAGAGACGCGGCAGCCAAGGCGATAAAGCATCCTTATCATGAGCCAGTCCCTTCTGCATTGGGCGGCTGCCTCGAGGGCTTCTACATCGATTGGGTTAAGATGGGCTTTCATTTTATTGAGTACTCTCTCTTCGCCTGCCGGCCTGTAAATGATGACGGGCCAGTATCTTGGCTAGAATTGCCAGCCTGCTATCCTTCCGGGGCGATTTGGATCGACTATTGACTTTTCGTCTCGCCAATGCTATAATCCCAACTATGCATTTAATACATATTAAATGGTGATTACAAATAATGCACTGCTTCTATAAGCACAAATTAGCATAAATTAATACCTGCCCATAAATGAAAAGGGACGCTAATTAACCGTAAGAGGAGACAAATAATGCAGAACAAACAGAGACCCCGGGTTGATCCCGACCTCGCTAGAGAGTGGCTCAGCCGCCTAGAGGAAAAAGATGATACACCTAAAAGAATAGCTACAGAGACCGGCTATGATGTAAGAACAGTTAGAAAATACATTGAAATAGCCAGGCGGGATCGAAACATCAAAGAAGTTACAGCTGTGGTCTGGCGTGATGCGGTTGAAGGCCACTACAAGGATCTTTGTAGCCTCGCTGAGAAGATAGAAAACGAGGTTAAGTCCTATGGTAAGGTTGGGCTTGAAGTAACCGAACCATACCTGTGGAAGGCTCTCAGACAACACCTCCGTACCAACCCTCTCTGGAAATACATTGTAAAATGGAACGGGCTATTTGATGATATAGACGCCTGCAGTACAAAATCGCTAAATAAAATCGAACGAATGGTTATCAAAGATTCCAAGACAGATAGCATTCTCAGAGAAGGTGATGTGTTGCAAGGAACAATCGCGTTCCTGCAACACCAGTTCAACCAATGGTCGAGAAATAGCAAAGGGCTTGATGTCGAAAATTGCTACATCACCGAAAAACGCGATGGAGGGAAGACCATAAGAAGATTCGGGGCTTACCATTTTGGTGAATTTCAAGAAATCAACCTGGACAAAATAAAAAGTAAACTTAAAAACTACGAAGAGGAGATTTTAAGTTGGCCAGAACTAAAGAGCATTAGACAATTACAAAATGAATTGGCGGCAATATGTGGAAAGATATTGGATGCAGTGGCCATTATTCGATATAGGCGGGTCATTGCTGGACACTGCATCTATTGCCCACAATAACATTAGGTAAGGAGAAAAGAAATGAGAGCTGCTCTATATCTTCGGGTGTCAGATGAAAAACAAGCCGCAAAGGAACTATCCATCCCTGGGCAACGAAAGGCCCTTGGGGAGTATACTGCCAAGCACGGCTACGAGGTAGTGCAGGAGTTTGTTGATGAAGCTAAGTCAGGCTGCATATCCAGAAGACCTGCCTTCGCCGAAATGATCAGGCAGTGTGGTTTAACTCCGCGACCGTTTGACGTCATTCTCTTCTGGAAATTCTCTCGTTTTGCCCGCAATCGTGAAGTATCAGTACTTTACAAATCGTTGATACGCAAGAAGGGGATCAAGGTCATTTCGATAAACGAACCTATCGAAGAAAACCCGTCAGGTAAGCTGCTCGAAGGAATGATTGAAATAGTCGATGAATTCTATTCGGAGAACCTAGCCCAGGATGTCATTAGGGGAATGAACTTGGCTGCCTCTCAAGGATTCTTCGTCGGCGGTACCGTCCCCTTTGGCTTCCGTAAAGCCGTAGTCTATGATAATGGTGTTAAGCGCAATAAACTTGAGGTTGATGAAAGCAAAGCTCCAGTGGTCCGTCAGATTTTTAGCGAGTGCCTCAACTATAAAGGGACTCGCGAGATAGCCAAGAGTCTGAACAAGGCAGGCATTGTAACCGTACGTGGCAAGAAATGGAATCCCACTAGCGTTTATCAGATTTTGACGAATGAGGTTTATACCGGGACCCTTGTCTGGGGAAAGAATGGAAAGAAGAGGAGAGAAGAGCCAATAAGAATCGAGAATGCTTTCCCGTCGATAGTAGACTATGAAAGCTTCCAGCGAGTTCAGGCTATCCTTACCCTGCGAAGCCCCAAGTTCACCCGCCCCAGGAGTGTAAGCAGCAACTACCTTCTCGGAGGTATGATGAAGTGCGCCGAATGTGGAGCTGGTATGGTAGGCGGGGCTTACAAATCCGGACGGTTCAGCTACTATCGTTGCGGTAAAGCTCTGCGTCAGGGTCCCGATGCCTGCCCTGGTTACTGGCTCCCAGCAGCCAAGATTGAAGGTTTTATCATCGACAAAATCAAACAAAATATACTAACCGATGAAAACCTCGCAGAATTGGTCGAACTGACCAACGATGAGATAAGAAACCTTTCTGATACTGTGGAACAAAAAATTGAAGTCTTCAGAGGACAGCTCAAAGATGTCGATACGAGACTGGAGCGGCTTTACGACGCCCTTGAAACCGGTAAGCTCAAACTTGACGAACTGGCGCCTAGAATAAGTAGCCTTGTCGTCCGCAAGAAGGAATTGCAGCAAGCGATTGCCAAAGTGAAAACCGAAAACTATGAGCCGATAGGCCCGACGGATATCGAAACCTTGAAATTATACGTTAATGGGCTGAGAGAGATACTTGGTTCGGCTGAAGTACTGCAGCAGAAGGCTTTCATGAGAAACTTCATCAAGAGCATTGACGTATCGAAATTAGAAGTGACTATTCACTATACCTTGCCAATGCCACCGAGGAATGAATACGACGAGACAGTCGGAGTTCTTGGTTTTAAACAGAGTGGTGGGCCATTCTGGACTCGAACCAGAGACCTCAGTCTTATCAGGACTGCGCTCTAACCAACTGAGCTAATGGCCCACTCTATTTGGTCTTTAGCTCTTTCCTCATCAGTGCCGCTATCTTGCTCAGGTTCTCCTCAATATCAATGAACAGACAAAGCAGCCTAGAAGTCATCAGCAGTATCAAAACATAAATACCAATAAGGAGAAGGCCCCCCAGCAAAAAGCCAATTTTGGCCAATATTGTGGCCGCAGCAATTCCAATAATTATGTATGCAATAACACCAATTGCGGCCACCACCCAGGCCAATTTTCCAAACCAGGAAGCGACCATACGTAGCGTTTGATGTTTCATCCTACTTTTTCATAAAAGCAGACCTTAACCCCTGAATAGCGGAAGGAAGGGTATTTACTCCGAAGAATCGGAGACCGACCTAGGAGTTACGGACTAAAAGCCCATTTTCTCCCTAGAAAGGAGGTGATCCAGCCGCAGCTTCCGCTACGGCTACCTTGTTACGACTTCGTCCCAATCATCAGCCCCACCTTCGGCGACTGCCTCCCTGATAAATCAGGGTTAGCCCATCGACTTCAGGTGTTGCCAACTTTCATGACGTGACGGGCGGTGTGTACAAGGCCCGAGAACGTATTCACCGCAGTATGCTGACCTGCAGTTACTAGCAACTCCGACTTCATGCAGGCGGGTTTCAGCCTGCAATCCGAACTGAGGATGGTTTTAAAGGATTGGCTCCAGATCACTCTGTTGCTACCCATTGTACCACCCATTGTAGCGTGTGTGTAGCCCAGGGCATAAGGGCCATGCTGACTTGACGTCATCCCCACCTTCCTCCCCGTTTTGCAGGGCAGTCTCGCTAGAGAAAACAACTAGCGACAGGGGTTGCGCTCGTTGCAGGACTTAACCAAACACCTCACGGCACGAGCTGACGACAGCCATGCAGCACCTGTGACGGCTCCTGACTTAACAGGTCGTTCCCCTTTCGGGTCACTACTTCCGACATGTCAAGCCCTGGTAAGGTTCTTCGCGTTGCATCGAATTAAACCACACGCTCCGCTGCTTGTGCGGGCCCCCGTCAATTCCTTTGAGTTTTAGCCTTGCGGCCGTAGTCCCCAGGCGGGACACTTAAAGCGTTAGCTTCGGCACGGAGAGGGTCGATACTCCCCATACCTAGTGTCCATCGTTTACGGCGTGGACTACCAGGGTATCTAATCCTGTTCGCTACCCACGCTTTCGGGCCTCAGCGTCAGCAACAGCCTGGGAGACCGCCTTCGCCTCTGGTGTTCCTCCCGGTATCTACGCATATCACCACTACACCGGGAATTCCGTCTCCCCCTGCTGCACTCTAGCCCATCAGTATCGAATGACCCCTCCCAGTTGAGCCGGGAGATTTCACATCCGACTTGAAAAGCCGCCTACGCCCTCTTTACGCCCAGTAAATCCGGATAACGCTTGCCTCCTACGTATTACCGCGGCTGCTGGCACGTAGTTAGCCGAGACTTATTCCCCAGGTACCGTCATTATTCTTCCCTGGGAAAAGGGGTTTACGACCCGAAGGCCTTCATCCCCCACGCGGTGTTGCTGGGTCAGGCTTTCGCCCATTGCCCAAAATTCCTTGCTGCTGCCTCCCGTAGGAGTCTGGGCCGTGTCTCAGTCCCAGTGTGGCTGACCGTCCTCTCAGACCAGCTACCGATCATAGCCTTGGTAGGCCATTATCCCACCAACTAGCTAATCGGCCGCAAGCCCATCCCCAAGCGCCCAAAGGCTTTAGTGGTGAAGCCTAACTCCACCACCACATGCGGTATTAGCCCCGGTTTCCCGAGGTTATTCCCCACTTAGGGGCAGGTAACTTACGTGTTACTCACCCGTTCGCCACTATCCTTCACCCCGAAGGGTGAAGCACCGTTCGACTTGCATGCATAAAGCACACCGCTAGCGTTCATCCTGAGCCAGGATCAAACTCTCTTAATAAAAATTGACTTAGCTCTTTGAACCTTCCTTCCGCTATTCAGTTGTTAAGGTACAAGCTACAGGTCATCCCTGCGCAATATAAAATATCACATGCGGCCAACTTTGTCAAGGAACATCACTGGCAACTAATAATATAAAAAAGCCCGGGGAGCCCAAAATTGACAAGTATCTCAGCGTCTCGGTAAAATAAGCTACCCCATAATGTCCCCAGGGATAGAGTATCTATGTCACACATTGAAGCCATTGGCCACCAACTGGCCGAAAAACTAAAGAAATATAGCGCTGATTACATAGAGGTCCACCTTGAGGAGAGCCAGGCCAGCCATATCAGCTACCGGGGAAGGGAGCTTGAATCTATCGGCCGGAGCACGGCCATCGGCGGTAATGTCAGGGCCCTGGTCAGGGGCGGCTGGGGCTTTACCAGCTTTAATAATCTGGATGGTCTAGGGGATAAGATTGAGCTGGCCATCAAGCAGGCTAAAGCGGCCGGGAACGAGAAGAGCAAACTGGCTGAGGTAGCCCCGGTGGTTGATATAGTGCCCGCCGGAATAGAGACAGACCCGGTGACCATACCCCTAGCCCAAAAAAAGCGGCTACTGGATGAATATAACGAGGTTATCTGGCAGACGCCCAAGCTCAAGACATCGGTCATCGGTTATGCTGACAGCTACCAGAAGACCGTTTTTGCCAGTTCTCTGGGCAGCTACATTGAGCAGGAAAGGGCCGACATCAGCCTGCGCCTAAGCGCCGTGGCCGCCGCCAATGGTGAGGTACAGCAGGCAAACTTAAGCCTGGGCAGCCGGGGTGACTTTGGCCAAGTCCAGAGGCTGCACCAGCCGGTTCAGCAAATGGCCCGGCATGCCGTGGCCCTGCTCTCGGCACCACAGGTAAAAGGGGGAGAGTACACCGTAGTGCTGGACCCGGTGCTGGCCGGGGTCTTCGTCCATGAGGCCTTCGGCCACCTGTCCGAGTCTGACTTCGTCTATGAAAACGACCGCCTGCTCAAGATTATGACCCTAGGTAAACAGTTCGGCTCCAGCGAGCTTAATATCGTTGACAACGCCGCCATGCCGGGGCTGCGGGGCAGCTATAAGTACGACGATGAAGGCGTGCCCTCAAGCAAGAGCTACCTTATCAGGGAGGGCCGGCTGGTGGGCCGGCTCCACTCCCGGGAAACGGCCGCCAAGATGAGGGAGAGGCCCACCGGCAATGCCCGGGCGGTCAACTACAATTACCCGCCTATTGTCCGCATGAGCAACACCTACATTGAACCAGGCTCGGTCTCCTTTGACGATATGCTCAGCGATATTAAGCAGGGCATCTACGCCAAAAACTGGTACGGGGGCACCACCAGTATGGAGATGTTCACCTTCTCGGCCGGTGAAGCCTATATGATACGCAACGGCCGGGTCGCCGAGGCCATCAGGCCGGTGATGCTGACGGGGAATGTCTTTAGCACCCTCAAGAATATAGACGCCATCGGAGACGACCTGGCCATGAACCAGGGTGGCGGCTGCGGTAAGGGAGCCCAGGTGCCCCTGCCGGTGGCCAACGGCAGCCCCCACATCAGGATACAACACTGCCTGGTGGGAGGTACCTAGGGTGCTAGAAATCCTGGAGCAGGCCCGAAAGGTGGCCCAGCAGGCCGAGGTTTTTACTGTCTCTTCAGAAGAAACCCCGGTCCAGTTTGAGGCCAACCGCTTAAAACACATCCAGAGCAAGCAGGCAAGTTACCGGGCACTGCGCCTAATCAAGCAGGGCAGGATTGGCTATGCTGTTACCACTAAGCTAGGGGGTGGCCGAAGCCTGGTTGATATGGCCCTGGAAACAGCCCAGTTCGGCCAGCCGGCCACTTTTGACTTCCCTCCCCCGACCGCCTATCCCCAGATTAAAACCTACGACCCGGAGATAGAATCAGTAACCCTAGAAGAAATGATAAGGCTGGGCCAGGAACTGATAGACATGGTCAGAGATTACAGCCGGGATATTGTCTGTGAGGCCGGGGTAACCAAGAGTGTTATATCGGTTAGCATCATCAATTCCCAGGGTGGCCAGGCAAATTACCAAAGGAGTGTCTTCGGCCTGGATATTGAGGGCAGCCTGATACGGGGCACCGATATGCTCTTTGTCGGCGATAGCGAAAGTTCGTGTCACCCCTTTTTACAGGCCAAATCCGTGGCCCGGAGGGTGCTTACCCAGCTTGAATGGGCTCAAAACCGGGCTTCGGCGGCCACCAAAACACTGCCCGTGATATTCACCCCCCACGGTGTCGCCAGCGCCCTGATGCCCGCCCTGATGACTGCCTTTAACGGCAAGACAGTCCTTGAGGGGGCATCACCCATAGGCAGTAGACTGGGCGAGACGGTCTTTGACAACAAACTGTGGCTTTGGGATGACGCCACCCTGGCCTACCGCCCGGCAAGCCGCCCCTGTGATGATGAAGGTATCCCCAGCAGGCGTACTGCCCTCATTGAGGCCGGAAAGGTGGCCAACTTTCTGTACGACCTGAGGACGGCGGCACTGGCCCAGACCAAGAGCACCGGCAACGGCAGTCGGGGCCGGGGTAGCCTACCCACCCCATCACCGAATGCCTTTATCATTGCCCCGGGTGAGACCGCCTTTGAAGACATGGTCCAAGACATAGGGGAGGGCCTAGTCATTGAGTACCTCATGGTCGCCGAGCAGGGCAATATCTTAGGTGGTGACTTCAGCGGCAATATACTGCTGGGTTACAAGATAGAAAGTGGTAAAATAGTAGGTAGGGTTAAGGATACCATGGTCTCAGGCAACATCTACCAGCTTCTAAAACAGGTTGTAGCCGTGGGCAGTGATGCCCGCTGGCTGGGTGGTTCCCTAAAAGTCCCGTCCATCTACTGTCCCGGCCTGTCGGTAGCCAGTAAGTAGCCAGGAAAGGCAATTAAGATGCAGAAATTATTAAAATTCCACGCCCGGCCAAAACTTAACTCACCCAATCTGCTGGCCGCCTGGCCCGGCATCAGCAATGCCGCCATGATAGTGGCCACCTATCTATTAAGAAAGCTAGGTTTTAAGGAGCTGGCCACCATTGAGGCCGCCTATTTCTTTGACCCCATAGGGATACTGGTCAAGCACAATGTTATTGAGGCACCCCAGTTCCCGCAGAGCCGCTTCTACTACTGGAAGAACAAGGCCGGTAAAAGTGACCTGATACTATTCATTGGCGATGACCAGCCCAGCGCCAAGGGCTACGAACTGGCCAACCTGGTCATTGATATGGCACTCAGGTTTCAGGCCAAGCGAATCTACACCTGCGCCGCCGCCCTGACCCGCATCCACCATACCGAGACACCCAAGGTCTGGGCGGCCACCACCAACCAGCAGGTGGCCGAGGACCTGAAAAGATACCAGCTGGTACTGGGCGGCAACCTGCAAATCTCAGGGCTAAATGGCCTGCTGCTGGGTGTCGCCAAGGAGAGGGCCATTGATGGTGTCTGTCTGCTTGGTGAGGTGCCGACATACGCAGCCAAAATACAGAACCCGATGGCCTCCCTGGCCATACTTGAGGTGCTGACCAAGATACTTGAGATTGAGGTTGACACCGGTGAACTGGCTCGCCTGGCCGTAGAGACAAGGGAGAGAATGACCCAGGTAGCCGCCGAGGCCATGGGAGAGTATATAGACTACTTTACCGAGCCCATCTGGGAGCGCGAGGACAACGGTGAGGAGGAAGAGCCATGAAGCCCCAGGCAACGGCCACCATTTTGGAGACCATAAACCACCTTGCTGACCGCCGCCAGCAGTTGCTCAACTGGCGACTGGCTAGCCTCTCGGACCTGAAACCAGCCGAGCTGGAAAAGGTCTGGCCCAAACTAACGGCCAAACGCCGGCGGCAGATTGTCAGCCGGCTGGTTGAACTGGCCGAGGATAATGTTGAACTCAACTTTGACGGCATCTTCAAGAGCCTTCTAACAAACCCTGATGAAGAGGTAAGAAACCAGGCTATTGGTGGCCTTTGGGAAGATGAGGCGCCATCACTGATTGAGCCGCTAGCCAGGCTACTTGAGCAAGATAGTTCCACCAGAGTACGGGCGGCGGCGGCGACTGCCCTGGCCAAATTTGCCCTGCTGGCCGAGCGCCAAAAACTGCCCGCCAGCGCCGCCGCCAGAGTACACCAGGCGTTGCTTGGCATAATCGGTGATGACCGCCAGCCAGCCGGGGTCAGGCGCCGGGCACTGGAAGCGGCCGCCCCCTTAGGCCTGCCCCAGGTGGCAAAAACCATCAGGGCCGTCTACTGTGGCCATAATGCCAAACTTAAAATCAGCGCCATCTACGCCATGGGCAAGAGCTGCGACCCTTGCTGGCTAGCCATACTGCTAGATGAGCTGACCAGCGCCAACGCCGAGATGCGCTACGAGGCGGCCACCGCCTGCGGTGAACTGGAGGCAGAAGCCGCCGTTCCCCATCTCAGCCGACTCATTGATGACGCCGATACCGAGGTCCAGCTGGCCGCCATCCAGGCACTGGGTAAAATAGGCAGTAATGAAGCCAAAAAGGGCCTTAAGCGCTGCCTCAACCACCCCAGAGAGGTAATCCGCCAGATGGCTGAGCAGGCCCTTGAGGAGCTTGAGGATATGGAAGAGCCGCTATCCTTCGGTCTTGAGCAGTGATGAAGCTATGATTACCGGCAGTAAGGTTAGGCTTCGCGGTAAGAGGCTGGAGGATGCCCAAGACGACTATACCTGGCAGACAGATACAGAGCTTGCCCGGCTTGATGCCGCCAGGCCGCTAACCATCCCCTTTTCAGAATACCTGGTCAACTACGCCAGTGTCCTGAGCTGCCCTCCCCCAGCCAAACGTCAGTTTGCCATAGAAACCCACGATGGCCGGCACATTGGCAACTGTGCCTACTACGACATCGATGAGACTAAAGGCGAGGCCGAGTTGGGCATTTTGATTGGCGACCGCAACTACTGGGACAAGGGCTACGGCCGTGATGCCGTAACCGTCCTAGTAAACCACATTTTCCTTAAGACAGACCTAAAACGGCTCTACTTAAAGACCCTTGACACTAACTATCGGGCCCGGAGGTGCTTTCAAAAATGCGGCTTTACCCCATACGGACACCGGCTGAGGGATGGTAATAGCTTTATACTTATGGAACTAAACCGCAAGCAGTAGCAGCAGCGACAGACAAAAGCCTAATCTCCGGCCGGCAGAGTAACTGTGGCCGTACCGGTTACTGTCTTCTCACCCCGGGGGTTTTCCACCCAGATGTTGCAGACTACAAAATGACGGTCATCTTCAACATACTTCCTGGTTACCACCCCCCGACAGGTAAGGGCCTCCCCGGGGAAGTTCATCCCCTTATAGCTCAAAGTCAGTTTTTTGAGATTACCCCCATCGCCAGCCCAATCGGTAATTAGCTGGCCCAGAAAACAGCCGGCTAGCTGACCGTGGACGATAACACCGGGCAGGCCCCGCTTAATAGCGTAGTCCTTATCATAATGGATGGGGTTCAGGTCGCCGGAGGCCCCGGCCCACATCACCAGCTGACGGGAGGTCGGCTGCTTCATCAGGCTGGGCAGCTCACCGCCCACCGCTACATCCTGAAAATATACCTGCTTAGTCATAGTCGGCTCACCAAGGCTAATAGATAATGGCCATCTGGCGGCACCTGGCGACCATCTCCTGTCTCTGGTTGCGGCAGGTTATCTCAAAGGTAACAAAAAGGGTACTGCCCATCTTGCCCGGCCGCTCACGGACACGGGCAATCCTGGTACTAACCGTGACCACATCCCCGGGCCGTATTGGCTGATAGGGCTCAAGCTCGGTGCTGCCGTGGAGCACGGTCAGTGACGGGTCCGAGGTCAGCATCTGTTGAATCCGACTAAAGCCCAGGGTCAGGGCCAGGGTTGGTGGCGCAATAATGCCCCCATATCTAGTTTTAACGGCGTATTCCTCGTCCTGCCACAGGGGATTGGGGTCGCCCAGGGCCTGGGCAAAGCGCCGCAGCGTACCCTTCTCAATATCACAGACCACCGCTTCCAGCTCCAGCCCGACTTTCTCCTTGAGCTTGGATGCTTCATCAGCCATTTAACATACCTTTAATGCCAGCCAGCATTTAAAAAGCTTACCCTTGTTCAGCAGGCGGTGTCAAGAAGAACAGCCTGAGCAAAAGGGCAGGTTAGCAGCCCCAAAGTGTGTTATAATCAAGGGCATATCGGAAAAGGGGTAAAGATGACAGGCCGGGCTGCTAAGGCGACAGGGGTAAATGACACCTTTGCCATCGAGACCTTCAACCTGACCAAGATATTTGACGGCTGTCTGGCGGTAGATGGTATTGACCTTGCTATCAAAAAAGGGGAGCTGTTTGCCCTGCTCGGCCCCAACGGGGCCGGCAAAACGACCACCATCAATATGCTGTGCTGCCTGCTTAAGCCCACCGGGGGCACGGCCAGGGTTATGGGCTACGATATCAACCAGGAGCCCTATAAAATAAAAGAGGTCATCGGGGTATCACCCCAGGAAACAACCCTCTCTGAGCGCCTAAACGCTCTGGAAAACCTGAACCTGATTGGCCGTCTTCACGGTATCAGCCCCCGGAAGCTAAAAACCTGGTCTAAGCTCATGCTGGAGACAATGGGACTGGCCGAAAGGGCCCGGGACCAGGTAAGGAAGTTCTCGGGAGGTATGAAGCGCAGACTGAACATAGCCCTGGCCCTCATTCACAACCCCCAGATTCTTTTCCTTGATGAGCCCACCCTGGGCCTTGACCCTCAGGCACGGAGGGCGGTGAGGCAATATATTGCCCGGCTCAACGGCGATAAGACCATCCTGCTGACGACCCACTATATGGACGAGGCCGACTTCCTGGCTGACCGAGTCGGCATTATGGATGAGGGCAAGATTGCCGCCCTGGGTACCAGTGTTGAACTAAAAACAGAGATGCTGGCAACGCATACCATGGTAGTCCAGGCCTGGAACCTGACCCAGAAGGTTGTTAACGACATGCGAAGTAGATATACCCAGGTAGCGGTAGACAAAGGCTCCATGACCATCAGTGACCAGCGGCTTGACTTCAAGGAAATCGTTGACCAGCTGCACGCCGCCGGGGCCGTAGTCCGCTCGGCCCATATCAAAGAGCCCACCCTTGAAGATGTCTTCCTCAAGATAACCGGCAAAGGATTAAGGGAATGAGATTCTGGCAGTTGTCCTTAAGGAGCTTCAAGGAGACCTATAGGGACCCACTGGCGCTGGGCTTCCTGCTGGCCTTCCCGCTTATGTTTATGCTGCTTTTCGGGGCTGCCTTTGGCGGTGATACCGCCCCCAGCTATACCATTGGCGTGATTGATGAGGACCAGACTACGGTGTCGCAGAGCTTCGTTAGTGAAGCGCTGGCCAGTGTGCCCACCATTGAAATTACCACCTTTACCGAGACCAACACCGCCCTAGAACAGCTTGAGCTGGGTGACCTCAGGGCCTATATTGTTCTCCCTGAAGGGTTCGGTGAGCAGGTATTATTGAGCTGGCAGGATGGTGAAGCCGATATCGCATTAAATATCACCTATGATGAAAGCGACCTGATGGCCTCTGAGCAGATTATAGCCTCCATCAATACGGCCACCCGTGCCTTCGCCAGAATAGAGATACCGGTAACCATCAATGCCAACCCTATAAACATAGAGACGGAGATAACCAATATTGATTATATCGCCCCGGGGATTATAATCTTCGGCCTTCTGATAATGATACCCACCTCGGCCCGCATTATGCTGCGGGACAAGGAGAACAGGTTCCTGTCTCGGCTTCTTACCACCCCGACCAGACCCTGGGAGTTCATCTCCAGCTACTCTTTAAGCCTAGTGGCCATCGCCATCACCCAGATAATAGTATTTATCCTGCTGGGCTGGCTGTTCGGCATGGATATTGTGGGCAGCATCCTCCTGGCCTTTCTTATCTTCCTGCTGACGGCTATCTGCAGCATCGGCGTCGGCATGGTCATTGCCTCACTAACCAAGTCTGAAAATCAGGGAGAGTCGCTTAGCTGGCTGTTTTCCATGCCTCTGGCCATTGTCTCCGGGGTCTGGTTCTCCGTAGAGTTTATGCCATCCTACATTCAAACCCTGGCCCACGCCTTTCCCTTTTCCCATGCTGTTGATGCCGCCCGGGCAGTCATTACCCGCGGCGTTGGCCTGGAGGCTGTCAGCGGCGATTTAGTGTTCCTGGCTGGCTGGGCAGCAGGCATCTTTATCCTGGGCACGATACTATTTGGCAGAACTATGCGAAGCTAGAAACCTATGAAAGCTATCGAATGGCGCGGCGATAGGCTAATAATCGTTGACCAGACCCGGCTGCCCCATGAAGAGGCCTATCTGGAGCTAACCAGCTACCAAAAGGTTGCCCAAGCCATAAGGGAGATGAATATCAGGGGGGCACCGGCCATCGGCGTGGCCGCCGCCTACGGCATTGCTCTGGGCGGCCGGCAAATCAAAACCACTTCCCCTGGCCAGTTCCGGGCCGAGCTACAGGAGGTTATCAGGACAATTGCCGGCACCAGGCCCACCGCCAGGAATCTGTTTCAGGCTACCAGCCGCATGAAGCGGATAGCCGCCGCCGGGGAGACTGTTGACCAGATTAGGAAGGCGCTGGCTCAAGAGGCAGGTAAAATCCACGCTGAGGAGGAAGAGGCAACTGGAAAGCTATCTCAGCTCGG
>JAUXAE010000084.1 GCA_030620035.1 Dehalococcoidales bacterium | reverse complement strand
TCGCTAAAGCAAAGAGGGGTCTATCTTTCAGCTAACCCTAGGGTGTCACAGATGCTTCGAGGGCCACGGACTACAAAGATAGGCAGTAAAAAAGCAATATTTGGGGGAACAATCCAAAAGATTGAAGATTTAATCTTTCTCAAAGAGCTTGTTGAAGCGGGGAAGATAAAATCGGTCATTGATAGACGCTATCCGTTGGAACAGATTGTCGAGGCTCACAGGTATGTTGAAAAAGGACACAAAAAGGGAACTGTAGTAATAACTGTGGTAGGGGCAGTTTGATGGGGCAAAGCCGCTTCATTAAACCTCCTCCCCCTCTCCACTCGTGGAGAGGGGGATACAGGGGGTGAGGTTGATAAAAATACTGGGAGATAAACACTGAAGATACTGGTTATCGGCGGCGGCGCCAGGGAGCACACCCTGGTCTGGAAGCTGGCCCAGAGCCCAAAAGTCAAGCAGATTTATGTGGCTCCGGGCAACGCCGGCACTGCCCAGATAGCCCAGAATCTTGACATTAGCCCTGGCGACATAGATTCCCTGCTCAAGATAGCCAAGGAAAAGGGAATTGACCTTACCGTAGTTGGGCCGGAGGCACCGCTGGCCGAGGGCATTGTTGACCGATTTCAGGATAGCGGCATGGCTATCTTCGGCCCCACCAGAAAGGCCGCTGAGATAGAGTCAAGCAAGGTCTTTGCCAGGGAACTGATGGAGAAATATAATATCCCCCGCGCCCGGGGGGCCATCTTCTCATCATATGACGAGGCAAAAGAATATCTCAAGCAGCAGACAGCCCCCATCGTGGTTAAGGCCGATGGGCTGGCGGCGGGCAAGGGGGTAACCGTGGCCGAATCCATCCCCCAGGCCCTGGAGGCATTGGCCAACATCATGGAGGCCAGGGCCTTCGGTAGCGCCGGCGACAGGGTAATCATTGAGGAGTGTCTCGTGGGCAGAGAGATTAGCTTTATTGCCTTTAGTGACGGCATTAGCATCGCCCCCATGGTGCCTGCCTGCGACTACAAAAGAATATATGACGGTGATGTCGGGCCCAATACCGGCGGCATGGGCAGCTACAGCCCGCCGTATTTCTACAGCCCGTCTCTGGCCAATGAAATAAATGAAACCATCATCAAGCCAGCGGTAACGGCTATGGCCAGTGAGGGCCGAGTCTACCAAGGCGTCCTCTATGCCGGCCTGATGCTCACCGCTAATGGCCCCAAGGTTCTGGAGTTTAACGCCCGTTTCGGCGACCCGGAGACACAGGTAGTCCTGCCGCTGCTTAAGACTGACCTCGTTGACATTATCCTCGGTGTTATCGGCGGCAACCTTGACCAGGTGAATATTGAGTGGAGCAAAGGTGCCTGTGTTGGCGTAGTGATAGCCTCGGGGGGCTACCCCGACGGCTATCAGAAGGGCTTCCCTATTTATGGACTTAATGATTTAGATACTGATATTATAGTATTCCACGCCGGAACCAAGCTAGAATCGGGGCAGGTAGTGACCAACGGCGGGAGGGTGCTCACCGTAGCCGCCACCGCTGGTAGCCTGAATGAGGCCCGAAAGCGGGTCTATGCCAACCTGCCCAGAATCCGCTTTGACGGCTGCCACTACCGCAGGGACATCGCTGAAATAAAATAGAATAGGGGGCGAGGTAAATAATATTATGCCACTAGTCGCTGTAGTTATGGGTTCTAAATCGGATACAGAGGCCATGAAGCCCACCCTTGAGGTGCTGGACAAGCTGGGCATTGACTATGAGGTATCGGTTATATCGGCCCACCGCCACCCGGAAAGGGCCCGCGAATTCGGGCTTTCGGCCCGCAGTCGCGGCATTGAGGTCATCATTGCCGCTGCCGGCGGCGCCGCCCACCTGCCCGGTGTTCTGGCCAGCTGGACCAGCCTACCGGTTATCGGTGTGCCCCTGGCCACCAGCGAACTAAAGGGTGCTGACGCCCTCTACTCCATCGTACAGATGCCGGCCGGGATACCGGTGGCCACGGTGGCTATCGGTACCGCCGGCGCCAAGAACGCCGCCTATCTGGCCGCCGAGATTCTGGGCCTGAAGTATGATAGCATAAGAGAGGCTTATGAAAAATACAGAAGCCAGCTACAAGGAGATAGTCATGATTGAGCGCTACAGCCACCCCCAGATGAAAAGAATCTGGTCGGATGAGAATAAGTTTGCCAAGTGGCTTGAGGTGGAGATTGCCGTCTGTGAGGCCTGGTCCCAGCTGGGTACCATCCCCAGGGATGCCTTGACCAAGATAAAGCTGGCCCGAGTCAATCTGAAACGTATGGAGAAGATTCTAAAGCAGACCCACCACGATATGACCGCCTTCCTGGGCTCGGTGGCTGAGAGCCTGGGTGATGAATCTCGTTTTGTTCACCTGGGTCTCACCTCCTCCGATGTTATGGATACCGCCCTGAGCCTGCAACTGGTCGAGGCGGCCAGGCTGCTGAGTCAGGATGCCAAGGAACTAAGCTCGGCACTGGCGGAGAGGGCATTAGAGCATAAGTACACCATCATGATGGGCCGTACCCACGGTGTTCATGCCGAACCGATTACCTTCGGCTTGAAGCTGGCGCTGTGGATGGAGGAGATGCAGCGCAACCGGCAGCGGCTGGCTGAAGCTGCCAAAACAGTGGCCGTGGGCAAGATCTCCGGGGCTGTGGGCACCTACGCCACGGTACCCCCTGAAGTGGAGGATAGGACCTGTGCCAAACTGGGCCTGGCGCCGGCCCCGATATCAAGCCAGATTCTGCAGCGCGACCGCCATGCCCAGTTTGTTACCACCCTGGCCATCGTCGCCAGCTCGCTGGAGAAATTCGCCACCGAGATAAGGGCACTGCAGAAGACCGAGATACGGGAAGTAGAAGAACCCTTTGAACCGGGGCAGACCGGCTCTTCGGCCATGCCCCACAAGAGAAACCCGGAGCTCTGTGAGCGAATCTGCGGCCTGGCCCGACTGATACGGGGTTACGCCCTGACCGCCATGGAAAATATTGCCCTGTGGCACGAGCGAGATATCAGCCACTCATCCACCGAGCGCATCATCCTGCCCAGCTCATGCCTGCTGCTTGATTACACCCTGACCCTTTTTAGCTCAATAATAAAAGGTCTCCAGGTCTACCCGAACAGGATGAAGCGGAATCTAACGCTGACCAAGGGACTGGTCTTCTCACAGCGAACCATGCTGGCCTTAATAGATAAGGGCCTAAGCCGTCAAAGGGCCTACGAGCTGGTCCAGCGCAACGCCATGAAGGCCTGGCAGGGAAACAGGAACTTCCTCGGCCTGCTCAAAGGTGACCCCGAGGTCAGTGCCCTGCTATCTCCGGAAGAACTAGAGCAAATCTTTGACTACCAGTACTACCTGCGTTATGTAGATGAAATCTTCAAACGGGTGGGCCTGACCGATAGGCAGTGGAAGAAGAAACCGGGCACCACGAGAGCAACCAGGCTCACCCCCAGGGCCCTATAGACCCAATCTAGAGACGATGAATAGCCCTTCAGTCCTGCTGAAGACAGAGCTACCCCTGCCCCTATTCATCCGGGGCAAGGTGCGCGATACCTATGAACTGGACGGCAATCTCCTCATCGTGGCCAGCGACCGCATCTCCGCCTTTGATGTCGTCCTGCCCTGCGGCATCCCCAATAAGGGGCGGGTACTGAATATGCTGTCCGCCTTCTGGTTTAGGAAGACGGCAGACTTAATGCCCAACCACCTGGTTGAGGTCGTTAACGATGTCCCCTGCCTTGATGCCTATCTGCCTCAAGATAGGCGCTTTAGCTACCCACCTTACCTGGCGGGACGCTCTATGGTGGTCAAGAAGGTGAGACGCCTTCCCGTTGAATGCGTCGTCCGTGGTTACCTTTCCGGCTCAGCCTGGGTAGAGTACCGAGAGTACGGCACCGTCTCCGGATTAACCCTGGCCAAGGGCCTAAAACAAAGCCAGGAGCTCCCCGAGCCGCTCTTTACCCCGACCACCAAGGGGGAAGACGAGCACGACCGGCCCATGTCCCCAGCCGAGGTCATAGACATATTGGGTAAGTCCCTGGCCCAAGAGATAAAGGCAAAAAGCCTGGCCATATACAGCTACGCCCGGCAGTACGCCATTTCAAGGGGCATTATCATTGCCGACACCAAGTTTGAGTTTGGCCTGGATGGTGATAGGCTTATCTTAATTGATGAGCTGCTGACCCCGGACTCAAGCCGCTTCTGGGATATAGAGCTATACCAGGTTGGCCAGCCCCAGGACAGCTATGACAAGCAGCCGGTGCGTGACTGGCTTGAGAAAACCGGCTGGAACAAAGAGCCCCCGGCGCCGATGCTGCCACCGGAAGTTATTGAGAGTACAACACGAAGATACCTGACCGCCTATGAGAGACTGACGGGCAGGGAACTGGGGTAGAATTAAAGGTACTACCCTACCACAGTTATGACTACATTTCCCTTTTTGTGCCCTTTTTCGGCATACCTGTGAGCCTCGGCAGTCTGTTCCAACGGATAGGTTCTATCTATGACCGGTTTTATCTTTCCCGCCTCAACAAGCTCTTTGAGGAAAATTAGATCTTCTTTACGCTCGGGTGCTGGCCCAAATATTATCTTCTTGCCGCCTATCTTTGAAGTCCATAGCATTTGAACAGTTTGTAGCAGCCCAGCGTTACCTGCAAGATAGATTCCCTTTTTCTTTAGCGAGCTCATATTACGTGAAAACGAACTCTTGCCTACCGTTTCATAAATAATATCATAGGTCTGGCCGTTTTTAGTGAAATCCTCTTTGGTATAGTCAATTACCTTATCGGCTCCCAGAGATTTGACTAGTTCTAAATTCGTGGTACTGCATACCCCGGTAACTTCTGCCCCAAAGTACTTGGCAAGCTGTACCGCAGCAGTACCTACACCTCCAGAAGCTCCATAGATAAGAACTTTTTGTCCGCTCTGGATATTTCCCTTATCTCTAAGGAAAAACAATGC
>JAUXAE010000021.1 GCA_030620035.1 Dehalococcoidales bacterium | reverse complement strand
CACCCCGTTAGAACCTGCTTCTTCAAAGGGGGGAGAATATTAAAAAGAGGGGCTAACGCCCCTCTTAAACTCCCCTGATTACCCTTAAACTCCCCTGATTACCAATGTTTCTTCCGGGGAGAAATAACTGTTAGAAGGGGCAAACCTCTCTTAAACCTTCCCGCGATAGACAGCCTCCCTCGCTTCGGCAACAAGCAGGATAAAACAGAAAAGCTCATCGGCAGGGCAATATACAAACCCCACCGATAAGCCTTTCTTGGCCGAATCGCCCTTTTGGGCGAAACCTCTGGGTTATTAATCCCAATTGCTGCTGCTCTGTGCCAGAGCCGGCCACTCCTATAATCTACTTACTACCAGGCTATGCTTTGGCGCCTTGCGTTGTGGAGCCGTCAGCAAGAATAGTGTACGTCCACTCAGAGTTGGTCAGCAAGTACTTAGCCGGGTCACCATCAACAGCAGCCGAGCTGGCTATGATTTGCGTACCTGGGTATGTGACATCTAAGGTACCGGGAACCACGGCTTCAGCCAGGGCCGCACTAACTGCTGTGTAGACATTGTAGAGCTCAGTCTGCGCCGCCTCACTCTCGCCTCTGCCAATGAACCCGGCCACATTGGGAATAGCTATTGCCGCCAGCACACCCAGGATGGCAATCACCACCAGCAGCTCAATCAGGGTGAAACCCTTCTGGCCCTTCCTAAATTTCTTGAAGAACTTCTTCACTTTCGGTCACCTCCTTTCTTTGTTTATTTTTGGTTATATAAAGATAGGTTAGCCTAATTATAGTTATATCCATCTGGGGGGTCAATAGCCTGTTAGTCATAGTTTTAACTAGTACTTTTAGTCAACTGTCCCCAAAAATAGCTAAAAGTCTTAGCCGGAAGTCTCCAGGGTCGCCACCTCAAAGACCTTGATTTTCTGCCGCCGGGCAAACTGCCGGGCCTCATTAGTGAGCCCGGGAAGGGCAACAAGGACCTTGTCCATTATACCGATATCATAGGCCTTATCGTCAAAATCAAAGACGCTAGACAGGTCCACCGGCTGCTCAGACTGCAGGATGCCGATGGCGATATGGTGGGTAACGATGCCGTCATCCTTGGTGGCCAGTATATCTATACTGTGGTCGGCGCCCGACTTACCCTTAACTTTAGCGTTTTCCTTTATCTCATAACCGCAATTCACCAGATAATCAATCATCCGTGACTTGGACTTGAATTCAAAGGGTTCCCGCTTTATGCCCTCAATCGCCACGGGGGCACCACCGGCCAGCACCGTCTCCAGATCCCTGACCTCAAGCACCTTTATCCGCTGCTGGCTGGCAAACTTCTCGGCCTCCCGGCCCAGTTCGGGCACCACCACCAAGACCTTATCATGAATACCGATATCGTAGGCCTTGTCGTCAAAATCAAAGATCTCGCCCAGCTCTATCCTGTCGCCGGCTACCTTGATACCGATGGCAATGGCATAGGTAATGATGCCGTCGTCCCTGGTGGCCAGTATGTCTATTTTATGCTCGGCGCCCGATCTGCCCTTGACGGCGGCATTCTCGGTTACCTTGTAGCCGCGTTGCTTTAAGAAGTCTATCAGCTTGAGCTTGGGCTTGAGCTCAAACTCCAGCCAGCTCCGCTTTTCCTCATTGAAGCGGTAATAGTAGATATCTATCTCGGTAATCTTATCCTCAGCGGTAACCGAGAAACACTTCAGGCACTGCCATTTTATCTGGGGCAGCCGGAATGTCTCATCACAATCACGGCACTTGTAGAGCATCCCCAGGCTCTGGTAGTCAACGCCAACCGTCTTCAGTTCCTGTTGACACTTGGGGCAGGTATACCTGCCCTTGGTCACGAAATCCTCTTCAAGACCGGCATACTTACAGACGATGTGTTCCAGGATCCTGCCCCGGGCAATGTTGCCCGAGCCGCACTTGGGACAGTGGGTGGTCGGCCTCAGGTTTAGTGACCGGCACTGGGGGCAACGCAGCAGCCGGTCAAAGAACCTCTTCTTCAGTATATCGGCTCTATCCAGCGCTTCCAGAACAGCCACTAACTGGTCACTCTTTAAGCCCAGAACCTTTTCCGCCGCCGCATAGCTGAAGCCCAGCTCAGTGGTAAAATCAATCTGGGGCCTAATATCAGCAATGTTACCGGCCAGCATCTCGGCCACCAATTTCATCACCTTCTCATCGGTCCATATTTTAATACCCGGCTGGTCCTGTGTCTCTGCTTTGCCCTTGGTCTCTCTAGTCATACTCCACCCCCAAATAGTCTCCTGAATAATTATAGAAACTAAAGTGCCAAAAGTCAATAGATTACGACAATTTTATACTGCTGTTGACTAGAAGAGCAAAATCGGCCAAAATAGACGCGGCTATGGAGATTATCTGGGCAGTTGTCTTTGCCCTGCTGGGGATGGCCGTGGGTAGCTTCCTCAATGTCGTCATTGACCGCCTGCCCTCGGCTAAGTCGCTTGTCTTCCCAGCCTCTCACTGCGGTTCCTGCCAGCAGCGTCTATCGGCTAAAGACCTGATTCCGGTGTTAAGCTACCTTGCCTTGAGGGGCCGCTGCCGCTACTGCCAGGCCCCAATCCCCAGACGCCTGCTCTGGGTAGAAATGGGTAGTGGTGCCCTCTTCGCCTACCTCTACTGGCTCTACGGTCTCAGCCCTGACCTGGCCGCCAGCGCCTTCTACGGCTGCCTATTTCTGGTCCTAATGGTCATTGACCTGGAACACGGGCTTATTCTTAATAAGATAGTCTATCCGGCCATGGTGGTAGCCCTGGCCATTAATATATTCCTGCCTGATTTAGAAGTTGTGCCCGGGATAGCCAGTGGCGCCGGTGGTGCCGGCCTGGGCCTAGGCCTGTTCCTGTTAATCGTTATCGCCTCCCGCGGCGGTATGGGCTGGGGGGACATTAAAATGGCCACCCTTATCGGCCTGGTCACCGGTTTTCCTCTAGTGCTGGTGGCCATCCTGCTGGCTGTAGTTCTGGGCGGCCTGGTAGCCGTAGTCTTACTGCTGCTCAAGCTAAGAGGGCGCAAGCAGGCCATCCCCTTCGGCCCATTCCTTTCCCTGGGCGCTATGGCCGCCCTGCTTCACGGCACCAGCCTTGTTGACTGGTATCTGGGCCTCTTCTAAACAGTATCCGCCTTCCAATTTTTCCAGATAACATAACCCGACTTGACAGGGCTAGTATAATAGTACTATCTTAGTAAGATAGTAATGGGTAAAAAGTAGGGGATGGTGTCAAAATGAAGTTAGACCGCCGCAGGTCCAGTATTGAAATAGTTGCCGATATGCTAAGGCTCGGTGAGGCCGGCAAGACCGAGATAATGTATAGCGTCAACATGAGCTACTTCCAGCTCAAGAAGTACCTCAGCTTTCTACTGGAAAGACAGCTAGTAGACAGGGTAACGGTGGGCAATCCATCGATAACCTACCGGGTGACCAAGAAAGGGCTTGAGTTACTAAGGAGTATCGACAGTATTCTGGAAACGCTGGAGCTGAGAGAGCCCGACGAAATCTAGTGATGGCGGCGAAGTATAAAGGAGAATTTATGGCCGAGAAAAGAATGCTGATAATGCCCGGTGAGTTGGTCAATAAAATCAACGATAACCGCGGGGACCTATCTCAGGCAGACTTCATCAATTTCCTAATTGATAGCCACCTCAAGGAGGAGGTCAAGGAGCCCGGGTATGTCACCGGGGAAGAGATTCAGGCTCTAAAGCAAGATATCAAGAAGCTGCTGTCCACCGATTCAAAATACGCCACCAAGGAAGAGATGCAGGTCTTCCAGCAAGACACCAAGAGGCTGCTCAAAAGCTTTGTCGATTTCTTCATCGGCTACGGGCTTGAGCTGGGCAAGGAGTCACCAAAGACTGATTTCGCCGAGCTGACCAGCAAACTGGCTGAACTTGATAGCGACCTGGGCCCTGAAGAGGGCAGAGAGGTCAAGATTAAATGGAAGTAACCGGTTAGTTATCTCCAGTTCTAGCCGCTAGAGGCTTTTACCCCTCTCCTTGAAGGAGAGGGTTTTTTATTGACTCTAGCTTCACTAGAACACTGTTCTAGAACACAAAACCTTCCCATCGCTGGCCCAATCTGTAATAGTATTGGCATGAGTTACATAGGGCTGGGCATACTCGGTTTTTTGGTAATACACCTTTTTGATATTGTCGCCCTAAAAAGGCTTCCCTTGGCCAAGCCGGCCACCTGGGCATTGGGTAGTGCCCTACTCATCTACGCTACCGTGATGGTGTGCCTTAGCGGAGATAGGCTGCCGCTACCTAGCTGGTCAACCTGGCTAGGCTGGCTACTGCTTCTGGTCTCCCTGTTTCTATTCCTGTATTCCCTGTTTATCAACCTGCCCTTGGGCAAGACATACATCGCCAGCGGCATCGGTGACAAGCTAATAACCAGCAGGCTCTACGCCCTAGTCCGCCACCCCGGGGTTTTCTGGTTCATGGTGCTCATGCTATCCCTTATCCTGGTTTCAAGGTCAAGCCTGCTACTGATAGCGGCACCAGTATGGATACTACTGGATGTCCTGCTGGTAGCCATTCAGGACCGATTTTTATTGGGCCGGATGTTCCCCGGCTATGACGACTACCGACGGCAAACCCCCATGCTCTGGCCCAACAGAAAGAGCCTGAATGCTTTTATCAATCAACTAAGAGGCGTCGGGGCCAAATAATCAAAACAAAAGGAGGTTATCAAATGAGCAAATTGGCCGAACTATTCCGGCAGGGTAAACACGACGAGCTATGGCAAAGGTGCTGTGGCTTTATCGACCTCAGCCTTGAGGACTCCATGAGGATTCAGCGCCGCCTGCTCCTTGAGCAGCTCGAGCTGCTCAAGGGATGCCAGCTTGGCCGCCGTATCTTTAGGGGTTCCAATCCCAGAAGCGTTGACGAGTTTCGTGAGCTGGTGCCCCTTACCACCTACACCGACTATGCCCCCTACCTCTTGAAGCGAAGGATGGATGTGCTGCCCAGGAAGCCAATCCTGTGGCAGTACACCTCAGGCAAATCCGGCGAGTATGCCTTCCGCTGGGCACCAGTTACCGCCCGGCAACTTGACGAGATAGAGCCGCTAGTCTTTGCCCTGCTATTCTTCTCCAGCTGTAAAAAGAGGAGGGAAATTGTCTTCCAGGAGCACGACAAGATTCTCTATGGGATGGCGCCACCACCCTACGCCACCGGCACCATGACCCGCGTCCTGCCTCACGAACTGTTTAATCTCCTGCCGCCGGTAGAGGAGGCGGAAAGGATGTCCTTTGAGGACCGGATAAGGCAGGGCTTTGAGCTGGCCCTATCTGAGGGACTGGACCTTTGCCTGGCCATGTCCAGCGTTACCGTAGCCATCGGTAACCGCTTCAGTCAAAAAAACGGCAAGACAAACATCAAGGCGCTGCTTAAAAGGCCCCGGGCTCTGCTGCGGCTGGCCAAGGGGCTGGTCAAGAGTAAACTGGCCGGCCGCCCCTTAATGCCCAGAGACCTATGGCCCCTCAAGGGCCTAATTACCTTTGGTATCGACGGCTCTGTATTCCGAGAAAAAATCAAGGAGACGTGGGGCCGGTATCCGCTGGATTTCCACGGCTGTACCGAGGCACCACTGATAGCCATGCAGACCTGGGACTACCAGGGCATGACCTTCATACCCCATCTCAACTTCCTTGAATTTATTCCTGAGGAAGAAGCCATCAAGGCCTGGCAGGAGCCTAGCTACCAGCCAGCAACCTATCTGCTGGATGAGGTAAAGCCGGGTAACTACGAACTGGTAATTACCAGCTTTCACGGTGGCCCCTTTATCAGGTACCGGCTGGGGCATCTGGTCAAAATAACATCACTGCGCAATGAAAGGCTTAACATAGACATACCCCAGATGGCCTTCCTCTCCCGGATAGATGACCAGATTGACATCGCCGGCTTCACCCGCCTATCAGAAAAGGTTATCTGGCAGGCCGTAGAGAACAGCGGGCTGGCCTATCAGGATTGGGTGGCCTGCAAAGAGGTCAAGCAGGATACCCCCAGACTACACCTGTATATCGAGGCCAAGCAGGATGGCTATACCACCACCGAGCAGATAGCGGCCGCCGTCCATGAAGAGCTCAAGAAACTGGATGCCCCCTACGCTGACCTGGAATCGTTCACCAGTTTAAGACCGCTTGAGGTCACCCTACTGCCCCAGGGTGCCTTTAAGCTCTATAAGCTAAAACAGCAAGCCGCCGGTGCCGAGCTGGCCCACCTGAAGCCGCCCCATCTCAATCCATCTGAGGCCACCATAGACTTCCTGGTCAATACGGCGGGCAGAGTAACAGTAAGAGAGGAACAGAAAGTAGAAGCCTAGATAGCCCCTAAAATCAAACAGCCCAGACAGGCGATTAGAGTGGGTAGCCTTTGGCTACCCACTCTTTATGTAAAATCACTGTGTCTATATATTACTCTTGTTGACAAGGCCAAAGCTATAGGTCATAATTGGGGTAACAATACATAACGATTATTACGGCCACCTTAGGTCTTAAAGGGGAATATCACAGTGACTATCTGGGCGCTAATCCCGCTTATTACCTGCCTAAGTTATATTGTCCTGCTGGTACTGGTACTACAGTCCCTGGAGAAACGGGCCAATAGGGTATTTGCCCTCTATCTGGCGGCAATGGCAACCTGGAGCTTTACCTCCTTCATGCTCCATCTAAATGCCTTCCCGGAGCAGGCACTACTCTGGAATGAGCTCCTGGTGATAGCCCTGATCTGGGGCTTAATTACCTACTACCACTTTATCCGGGCCTACACCAACAGACCTGTTGGCAAAGGGCTGTATCTCGGTTATGCCTTTCTATCAATTCTGGCGGTACTTTCCCTGAGCGGCAATATAGTCCAGTACTCCTATGTTACTGACGGGGTTCTATATCACGACCTGGGCATTTCCATCTACTTTATCGGTGCCATCAGCCTGGCCTTTATCGTCGCCGTAATAGTCCAGCTGGTAAGGAAGTATCGCAGTTCCACCGACCCCATAGACCGCAACAGAACAATGTACCTGATGGCCGGTTGTAGTGTACTGGTAGTTTTCACCTACACCAATCTTATTCCGGCGGTAGCCGGGCTTCCCCTGGACCATATTGGTAGCCTTATCAACGCTATCATAATTGCCTACGCCATTTCCCGGTTCCAGCTGCTTGATATCAAGCTGGTGGCCCGAAGAGGACTGACCTACTTCATCTTAATTAGTGCCCTCATTGGCATATCCACAGGTGCCGTCCTCATTGGTTTTAAGTTCTTCCCCGAAGCGCCAACATCCACCGTTATATTATTTGCCACCGTAATAGCCCTCCTGGTAGTGGTAATGGCTCGCCCGCTAATGTATTTCGTTGAGGATAGGATAGACCGCCTCTTCTACCGGGGTACCTATGATTACCGCCGGGCCCTGCTCGGCTTCAGCAATAAAATGGGTAATATCCTCAACCTTGAGGAACTGGCTAAGGCGATGTTGCCCGCCATGACCAATGCCCTAAACATAACGCAGGCCGCCCTTCTATTTCAGGGAAGTGCCGATGCCGATTTTGCCGTGCAGTTTGCCCATCCTGAAGACAAGGGAAATCTAAAAGACGGGCTCAGGTTTAATGCCGACAGCCCTATTATTGCCTGGCTGGACAAAAAGGGCAGGCCCTTACATCCCGACCAGATTGACACCATCCCAGAATTTAAGGGGCTGTGGCAGGTAGAAAAGGAGCAGATAGCGGGCTCTGCTTTAGGACTGCTGCACCCGATAAAGAGCCGGGACAGGCTAATCGGCATTCTGGCTCTGGGCAACAAGCGGTCAGGCGGACTCTACACCCATGAGGACATCGGGCTGGTGACCAGCATTGCCAACCAGGCGGGCATCATAATAGAGAATGCCCAGCTTTACACTCAGGCTACCTACCGGGCCAACACAGATGAACTGACCGGGTTGTACAACCACCGCCATTTCCATGAGCGTCTGGAGCAGGAGATAGCCCGGGGCTCCCGTTTCGGCACTACATTCTCCCTAATAATGCTGGACCTAGACCTCTTTAAGGCCTATAACGATATCTACGGGCATCTAGCCGGAGACCAGCTGCTGAGAAGGGTCGGCCGGGCCCTTGAAAACTCAATCAGAAGTATAGACCTGGCCTTTCGCTACGGGGGGGAGGAGTTTACCGCCATCCTGCCGGAAACGCGGCTTGATGATGCCTACCGGGTGGCCGAGCGCATTCGCAAAACGATAGAATCAAAAACCAGCTTCCGGGAGATGCCGGTAACCGCCAGCCTGGGTATCGCCTCCTGGCCCAATGACGGCATTATGAAAGAGGAAATAATTGGCCAGGCTGATGCCGCCCTCTACCGGGCCAAACAGACCGGCCGCAACCGGACCAGCCTGTCCTCAGAGGTACTCAAGCCGGGAACATCGGCCATCGGTGCCGAGCTTGAGGCACAGCCCAGGGCCTTAAGCATAATCTATGCCCTGGCGGCCACCGTTGACGCCAAGGACCACTACACCTACGGACACTCCAGGAAGGTCAGTGAGTATGCCGTCGCCCTGGCCGAGGCATTTAAACTACCCCAAGACAGGATAGATACCATCCGCGCCGCCGGCCTACTACATGATATCGGTAAGCTGGGTATTCCTGATTCTATCCTGACCAAACCCGGGGCTCTGGATGATGATGAGTGGGAGCCGGTCAAAAGCCACCCTGAGCTGGGAGTGGAGATACTGAAACGGGTCATTGACCTGGTTAACTGCCTACCGGCCATCATGCACCATCACGAACACTATGATGGCAGTGGCTACCCTACGGGGCTAAAAGGCGACAGCATCCCCCTGGAGGCCCGTATTTTGGCGCTAGCTGATGCCTACGACGCCATAACCTCACCACGGCCCTACCGGGCACAACTATCATCCGAGCAGGCCATTGAGGAGCTAAAACGCTGCGCCGGGAGCCAGTTTGACCCTGGGCTGGTGGCCACCTTCTGCAAGTTTATCCAACCACCCCCGGCCAAGGGTCTCAGAACAGAAATAAAATCGGCCGGCGACAGCCAACACTAGCCGGACCCCTGGGCCTTCTGGGGCCCAAACTCAAGGCTAAAATCCAGAGCCCTAGCCGAATGGGTTATGGCACCCACTGAGATAACATCCACCCCGGTCATGGCTACCTCGCGGACATTATCCAGGGTGATACCCCCCGAGGCCTCAACCTCAATTTCTTCCGGAATGAGGTCCACCGCCAGCTTCATATCATCCAGGCTCATATTATCCAGCATGATGACATCAGCCCCACCGTCAACAGCCTCCTGGGCCTGGCTAGTAGTGTTAACCTCCACCTCAACCTTCATCCCCGAGCGGGCCTTCTCCTTGGCCAAGGCCACAGCATCCTTTAAGGAAATATCCTTGGCCTTAAGCGCCACCAGATGGTTATCCTTAATCAAGATGCCACTAGCTAGGTCGGGGCGGTGTGACCTGCCACCGGCGGCGTACACGGCATACTTCTCCAGCATCCTGAGGCCCGGCGATGTCTTGCGGGTATCGCTTATGGCCACATTAAGGCCTTCTAGCCTGGCGATATATCTGGCCGTCTCAGAGGCGACACCGCTTAAGTGGCTCAGGAAATTTAGGACCACCCTCTCGGCCTTAAGAATATTAATCACTCTGCCATGAACAGTGGCCAGTATGTCCCCTGGTTTTATCCTGTTGCCATCCTGGATTAGTATCTCCACCTCAAGCGATGGGTCAACCTTAAGAAAGGCTATCCGGGCCACCTCGCCACCGGCCAGCACACCCTCTTCCTTGGCCAGTAGCGAGGCCCTGCCCGCCAGATTAGGCGGTATTAGTGCCTCACTGGTAATATCACCGCGGCCGGTATCCTCCTCCAGGGCAAGGTCAATAATCTTTTCAATCTGTGCCTGAGAAGACATATTTTACCTCCTTACTCTGATTTAAAAACGATATGCCGTTGCCATTCAGGTGAACTGCGGGGGAAATCGGAGCGGAAGTGAACACCGCGGCTCTCCTCTCTTAGAAGGGCCGCCTCAACAAGCAGCCGCCCCGTCAGCACCAGGTTAGCCAGCTCATAGGAACGGCGGTCACTAGGCGAGGGCAATTGTTGCTGCCAGGCGGCCAGCAGAGCGGCGGCCTCAGTCAGCCCCGGCCTACCCCGGATAATGCCGGCCTTATCCCAGAGAAGCTGTTGCACCGCCGAAAGACTGGGGACAGCCCCAGTTTGGGGCGGCTCTCTCCGGCCCAAAGAAAGACGACCCTCGGCCTTCTGGCCGGTATCAGCCGCCACCGGCTGAACCATGCTAACAGTTCTTTCTACAACCCTCTTGCCGAAGACAAGCACCTCAAGCAGTGAGTTTGACGCCAGCCGGTTGGCTCCGTGGACCCCGGTGCCGGCGGTTTCACCGGCGGCAAATAGCCCGGCGATGCCGGTTTCCCCCCAGCTATTGACCCTAACGCCACCTATCATGTAGTGGGCCGCCGGGGCCACTGGTATCAGTTCTCGGCTAATGTCCAGGCCATGGTCAAGGCAAAAGCGGTATATCTGAGGAAAGCGGCCGGCAACAAGGTGGGCTGGTAAATGGCTAACATCAATATAGACCCTGTCTTGGCCCGTCTTGGCCATCTCGTATAATATACTGCGGGCAACGACATCCCGGGGGGCCAAATCGGCCTGAGGTGCATAGTCGGGCATAAAGCGGTGGCCATTTACATTGACCAGTACTCCCCCCTCTCCCCTGACCGCCTCAGATATCAGGAAGGGGGTCACCCCGGGCAGGTGCAGGGCGGTGGGGTGAAACTGGAAAAACTCCATGTCAATTATCTCGGCACCAGCCCTAAAGGCCAGGGCGATGCCGTCACCGGTGGCCACCTCGGAATTGGTGGTGACCCTATAAAGCCGCCCGGCACCGCCAGTAGCCAGAATCAAGAAACAGCACTGATAACTACTAGTTAAGCCGGTACGGCAATCAAGGGCCTTTAACCCCCTGACGACGCCCTCATCGACCACAATCTCGGTAGCCAGTTGGTCCTCAAGCAGCTTGATACCGGCTGAGCGTAGCCGGTTACTTAAGGTGTTCTCGATATGGGCACCAGTGGCATCGCCGCCGGCATGTAGGATGCGGGGCACACTGTGGGCTGCCTCCAGGGTGAGGGCAATCTCACCATCAACGGTATCAAAGGGAACGCCCAGATTGACCAGGTCGGCAATGCGGTCGGCGGCCTCATCTGCCAGAATACGCACCACCTCGGCATCAGATAGGCCATCGCCAGCGGCCATGGTGTCCTTAAAGTGGAGCTCAGCAGAATCGCTGGCGCTGATGGCGGCGGCGATACCTCCCTGGGCATACTTGGTATTGCAATCATCAATCCGGCCCTTGGTTACCAGCAGGACGCTGCCCCGCTCCCGGGCCAGCAGGGCGGTATAGAGCCCGGCAATGCCGCTGCCTACTATGATATAGTCATACCTGTCAGTCAAACTAGCCCCCGGCTAACCTATATTTCTTAACCATTCTATAAACCGCAAAACAGGGTCATCAAAATTGGTAGATTGAAGGGACAAAGTCCCTTCTAAACCAATCCCTCCCCCTCTCCTTCGAAGGAGAGGGGGACAAAGGGGGTGAGGTTGATAAAAAACCCTATTCGCCTATTCCTGTTTGGCGGCGATACTACCCCTGACCATCTTGAGCAGGGCCCCAGACTCCACCTTCAGGATGATGGCGTCTTCAGTGATACTTTCAATCTGGCCGTGGATACCGCCGATGGTAATTACCCTGTCTCCCCGTCTCAGTGAGTCCATCAGCTCCTGGTGTTGCTTCTGTCTCTGGCGCTGGGGCCTGATGATAAAAAAGTAAAACATGGCCACCAGCAGTATCAGGAAGACAAACATTAGGATAGTGTTTTCCATTTTCCCCTCCTTTTAGCCAGTTCCGCCGGCTTTAAAGCTCCCCCTGTAGCGACCAGGGGCTCGTCTTGACTATTCTTGTCTTGACCAGTTGACCCAGCAGGTCGCCGTTACTGGTGAAGAAGACCAGTTTACCACTTCGCGTGCGGCCATGCCACTTACCCTTCCAGCTACCTTCTACCAGAACCTCAACCGTTTCGCCCTGTAACCGGGCGTTAATCTCGGTAGCTATCTTCTGCTGAAGCTGCTCAATAGTATCCAGCCGCCGTTTCTTACTGGTGGCCGGGATATTATCCTCGTACTCCCTGGCGGCCGTAGTCCCCGGCCTGGGCGAATAGGCGGCTACATGGACAGTATCAAACCTGAGCTCGCTAAGCAGGGCAACAGTCCGCTGAAACTGAGACTCATTCTCCCCCGGAAAGCCGACAATGACATCGGTGCTTAGGGCTATATCGGGTATCCTGCCCCGTATCTCGGCGACCAGTTGACAATATTGCTCTACTGTATAGCCCCGCCCCATCTTCTTCAGGATGGCATCGTCACCCGACTGGACGGGCAGGCTGAGCTGCTCACAGACCTTGTCCCGGCCGGCGATGGCTCCAATTAGCCTGCTATTCATGTCCCTGGGATGATTGGTCAAAAACCGTATCCGGGCCAGCCCCCCTATCCTATTTAGCTCGTTTAACAGGTGGGCAAGGTCTTGTCTAGAGGGCAGGTCATGCCCGTAGCAATCAACATTCTGCCCCAGCAGGGTAACCTCCTTGGCCCCACGCCGCACCAGCTCGGTTACCTCACCAACAATTTCGGTGAGCGGACGGCTCCTTTCCCGGCCGCGGCGGTAGGGGACGATACAGTAAGAGCAAAAATTATTACAGCCCTGAATGATAGGCACAAAGGTACTGACTGAAGGCCGCCGGGGTAACACCGGCTGGCTTTGTTTCCCTAACCACTCCGGAGACGCACCAGCCCTAAAAAAGTAGTCAACATGGGGGAATCTTCTTCCCAGCTGGTCCAGCTCCGAGTTCACCAGACAACCGGTTAGCGCCAGGGTCAACCCGGGGCGTGAGCTTTTCAGCGCCTTAAGGGCACTTAGCTTATTTATAACCCTATTCTCAGCACTCTGGCGCACCACACAGCTATTGAGCAGGACAAGGTCAGCCTGCTCGGCGGCGGCCACCGGCTGGTAGCCTAACTCATCTAGGTAGCTAGCCAGCCGCTCCGATTCCGCCTTATTCATCTGGCACCCGATCGTCCAGATATAGTAATTGGGCATAATCTTGTCTCTACTAAGATACCTAAATTATGTGGGATGGATGGGCTCAAAATCAAGGAGGTAGCCGAATGTGCAGCTGTTCCTCTTTTTGGCGGAGGGGGAGGGATTCGAACCCTCGACCCCGGTTTCCCAGGGTAAGCGCTTAGCAGGCGCCCGCACTAGGC